>NZ_JBXCJE010000008.1:0-156581 GCF_056786535.1 Sporosarcina sp. Y352 | reverse complement strand
CTAAACTGCAGTTTCATACTATTTTAGATCAAGTGTTTCCTGAATACCGCAAGGTTTTTGGTGATCTTTATTCGAAGGTTTCTTTATTGATGTTAAAGAAATACCCTACTTCAGAAGATGTACTAGCAGCTGGAGAAAGTAAGCTAGCGGAGTGTGTGATGGAGTTTTGTCCAAGACGATCTAGTCAATGGGCACTGGGTAAGGCCAAAAAATTAATGGATTCCGCATCGCGAAATCCATTTCAAAAAGTGGTGTATGACAGTCACTTAATCAACCTTCAAATGTATATTGAGTTGCTTTTTCAGTACCAGACACACCTTTCAGAGCTAGAAAGTCGTATTGTGACGATGGCGAATGAATTAGAAGAATATAAGGTTGTACAATCGATTCCTGGAATCGGAGAAAAAATCGCTGCAACGATTATCTCCGAAGTTGGTGAAATCGATCGGTTTAGTCATCCGAAAAAACTGGTTGCCTTTGCAGGAGTAGATCCCAGTGTTCACTCATCAGGAAAGTTTACTGCCACAACCAATCGTATTACTAAACGAGGTTCAAGTAGATTACGCCATGCTTTGTATCTTGCCGTATTGTGCGGTATAAGAAGTTCAAGAAACAAAAAGCTGAAAGAATTCTATGATAAAAAGAAATCAGAAGGAAAGCCTTCCAAGGTGGCGATAGTAGCCTGTATTACCAAACTGCTTCACTGGATTTATGCTTTATTAAATAGAAAAGAGACTTTCCAAGATATAACGTAATTACTGGTTACAAGTAATTAAGAGAAAACCTTCCAGAAGGTTTTTGGAGGGCTATTTGTCATGCACAAAATAGTATATCATAAGATTAATAGTAATTTTAAAGAAAAATATTGACATCCTATTAGCTGGTTTAGTAAAAAAAGGTAGAAAAAAATTAATCATTAACTATAACATAGCTTTTTAAAAATTTAGTGATAGGTATAAGCAGAGCGCCAAAGCGATATCTAATCCACACTCCGAAGTGCAAGCCTTTCGATAATGAACACTCTAGCGAAGGGGTAAAACTCGATGCGTAGCGCTAATCCAGCCTTAGGGCGAGAGGTATCCCGAAAGCGCCGAGCGGTCTACGTTACACACTCTGAATCAACTCCTCCCTCGAAAATGAAATCACCAGCGCAGGCGCGGCAAAGGGGTAGCCGAAGCCCTGAGACTGGATGCGAAGCGTAAATCCTGGCTTATAGCGAGAGGCATCCCAAGAGCGCCAAGCGATCTACAACTCACACTTTGAATCACAATTCACTCTCGATAATGTACACCCCAGGCGCAGGCTCATGGCGAAAGGCATCCCCAAAGCGCCAAGTGGTCTACACTTCACATCCCTTCTCACCTTCTATATAGGAAAAGTATCTGCTTGTGGACCGTTTTGACACATAATCATTTCATTTGAAAGTAGGCATGGTAAAATGAGGCTTAGGCGTTTGGGATATATGAAAAAAGGGAGGCGCATCAATGGCTTATGTAACAGTGAAAGATGTTCAAGAAAGGCTCTTTCTAGAACTGAGAGCAGGCGAACAGGGAATCGAGCGGGAAATACATACAAGTGATATTTCAAGACCAGGTCTTGAAATGGCTGGCTATTTCAATTACTATCTGGCAGATCGCGTTCAACTTCTTGGTAAAACGGAACTATCGTTTTTCGCGAATTTGACGAAGTCCGAACGAATAGATCGAATGAAAAGACTCTGTACAAAAAAAACTCCAGCCATCATAGTGGCACATGATATGGATGTGCCGACTGAATTAATGGTGGCAGCGAACAATAGGGGAATTCCTATTTTGAGTACAGACATTCCGACTACACGATTTTCTGGTATGCTGACGAACTATCTTAGTGGCAGACTCGCACCAATGACTGCAGTTCATGGAGTGTTGGTAGATGTATATGGAATTGGTATCCTCATTACCGGTAAAAGTGGTGTGGGTAAAAGTGAGACAGCTCTTGAACTCGTTAAAAGGGGACATCGTCTTGTGGCGGACGATCTCGTTGAAATTAGGCAAGTAGCCAAAAATGTTTTGATTGGAAATGCGCCAAAACTTCTAGAACATATGCTGGAAATCCGCGGAGTTGGAATTGTAGATATGATGACGTTGTTTGGGGCAAGTGCTGTTAAAAGTGATAAACGGATTTTAATTGTAATCGATCTTGAGATTTGGGATCCTGAGAAGGTATACGAACGTCTGGGTCTCGATGACGAGAAGATGAAAATTGTAGATTCGGAATTGACGAAACTTACTGTACCGGTACGTCCTGGACGTAACTTATCCGTTATTATTGAAGTTGCAGCGATGGATTACCGGATGAAAAAGCTTGGCATCAATGCGGCAGAGGAGTTTTCGAGAAAACTGGATGCTCAAATCGATGGAAATCTAAACTAATGCTTCGTGAGAGAAAGGAATGGTTGATGGATGTTTGAATTACTGGCAATAAACCCGATTGCATTCTCGCTTGGACCATTGGAAGTTAGATGGTATGGCATTCTAATTGCACTGGGCATTATTCTCGCATTTTTTGTTGTTCAAAAAGAAATGGTGAAACGTGGGATGCACCCAGATTTTTTAACTGATTTGTTAATTTGGGCAGTTCCAATTGCGATTATAAGCGCAAGAATCTATTATGTACTATTCTCGTGGGATTACTATAAAGACCATCCCGGCCAAATTATTCAAATCTGGGAGGGAGGCATTGCAATTCATGGCGCATTGATTGGTGCCTTCATCACGACCTATTTTTATACGAAAAAAAGAGGTATTTCATTTTGGAAAACGGTTGATATTGCAGCAGCCGGCCTTTTAATCGGTCAAATTATCGGGCGCTGGGGCAACTTTATGAATCAGGAAGCGCACGGAGGTCCTGTTTCGGAAAAATTCCTCGAAACGACGATTATTCCGGATTGGATCATGAATCAGATGACCATTGAAGGCGTTACATACCATCCGACATTTTTGTATGAATCCATGTGGAATATCGTTGGGCTAATCATCATTCTTTTATTGCGCAAAGTGAACTTGAAGCGTGGTGAAACGTTCCTCTTTTATCTAGTATGGTATTCAGCAGGACGTTTCTTCATAGAAGGAATGCGAACGGATAGCCTATATGTTATCGGTGAACTAAGGGCGGCACAGCTTGTATCTGTTGTTACTATCATCGTAGCACTCACTGTTTTCATCGTAAGAAGGTATATTCAAAAAGTAAATGTGAATTATAAAGATTAGAAAAAGGGGAATGGGGAATGGGGACACTTCAAAATGGACTAAAGGCGGGGCTACGTACAACATGGTCACTTGGAAAAATTATTTTTCCAATAACAGTGCTTGTTGTCATTTTACAGCATACCCCTTTGTTGCCATGGCTTATTAAGTTAATCGCACCGTTTATGGGGATATTTGGCTTGAGTGGTGAAGCTGCAATTCCATTAGTTCTTGGTAATGCACTCAATTTATATGCGGGGATCGCAGGTATTTTGTCGTTAGAATTGACAGTGAAGGAAGTATTCATCATTGCCGTGATGTTGTCTTTTTCACATAATATATTCATTGAAACAGGCGTGGCGGTAAAGGTTGGGGTAAAAGTATGGATCGTGCTCTTAGTGCGATTTGGACTTGCTTTTATGTCAGGTATTATCATAAACCTGATGTGGAAAGGCGGAGGAGAGACGGCACAGTACGGGATGGCTCCGAAAGTTTCGGAATTGCCGAGTGGGTGGCTTGAAATTCTTTTGCTAGGTGTGCAAAAAGCATCATTCGGCGTACTGCAGCTTGCTCTGATTGTTATTCCTCTCATGATTCTCGTACAGTTTTTGAAAGACCGTAATTACTTACAAAAGTTTTCAGAGAAACTGGCACCCTTCACAAAAGTGATCGGTGTTCAACCAAATGCTTCAATGACACTTGTTGCAGGTCTAGTCATCGGTCTAGCTTATGGTGCAGGCATAATGATTCAAGCGGTACAAGAGGACGGCGTGAGCAAAAAAGATGCGACACTGGCATTCATATTTCTTGTAGCTTGTCATGCGATTGTCGAAGACACCTTGATCTTTATTCCGTTAGGCATTCCTATTCTGCCATTATTGATAATTAGGGTTATAACAGCCTTCGTGTTGACAATTATTGTCGCATTTGTCTGGAGACGTGCTGAACAAAAGAAAGAGAAGGGAGTTCCGATTTCAGATGGCTAAACCAATTACAACACTTTTATTCGACTTTGACGGAACGTTACTTGATACAAATGAATTGATTATCCAAACATTCCAGTACGTCCTAGGTAATCATTATCCTGGGAAGTATGAGCGAATTGACATACTGCCGTTTCTTGGGCCGACTTTGAATGAAACATTTGACTCGGTTGACCCTGAAAAAACAGAATTACTGATAGAAGAATATAGAGCATGGAATAGATCAATGCATGATGAGCTGTCAAGCGAATTTGACGGTGTTTCAGAAACATTGAGGTTATTGAAAACGGCGGGCATGAAAATGGCGATTGTCTCCACTAAGAAAAAAGATATGGTTATCAGAGGTTTGGGGCTTCTTGACGTGGAAGGTGTATTTGACGAAGTCATCGCAATGGATGATGTCGTGAAAACTAAACCTGATCCAGAACCCATTCTGTTGGCTCTCAATCGCTTGGGTGCCACAGCGGATGAAGCGCTGATGATAGGGGATAACTATCATGATATAGTGGGTGGGCAAAATGCTGGAGTACGCACCGCTGGAGTTGCGTGGTCTGCAAAAGGCGAAGAATTTCTACAGTCATTTAACCCGGACTTTATGCTGCAACATATTTCAGACCTGTTGCACATGGTTAAAGGTATAGAGGCGTGAGACGTACTGAAAGGTACCCCGCAAAAGATGGCGCAAATTCGCTCTGGCATATATATAAGACAGTTCCATTTTTCAAAGTGGCAAAAAACTTTATTGTCATTCAAATTTCAAGGTATACACCGTTCATGCCCATGAAAAACTTTCTGTATCGCAATTTTTTAAAAATGGAAGTTGGACATAAGACGTCATTTGCACTCATGGTGATGCCAGATGTTATGTTCCCTGAACGGATAAAGGTCGGTGATAATTCAATTATCGGTTTTAATACGACGATTCTTGCCCATGAATACTTAATTGATGAGTACCGTATTGGTGACGTTGTCATCGGAAAGAATGTCTTAATCGGAGCGAATACACTGATCCTACCTGGAATCGAAATCGGCGACGGAGCGGTTATATCTGCGGCATCCCTTGTTAACCGTGATATTCCGGCAGGCGTGTTCGCAGGTGGAAATCCGGTGAAAATTATCTTCACTGAAGAGCAGATGAAAGTTCGACAACAAAACTCAATCGTAGAGGAAAATAGTTGAAAGTAGCTAATTTTCGCGTTAATTATGATATAATGGGGGACAATACGGGAAGGAACGTACTTTGCGTTCCTTCTTATTTTTGTGGGGGAATATGATTGGATAAACTTAGTAAGAAGCATGAAAAAAATGTCATTTCGTTCAATCCGGACGGTGAATTTTATTATAATAAAGCAGTTCAAGCAATGCAGCGCGATCGTTTTGATGATGCACAAAGATATTTAAAGAGAGCGACTGAACTCAGTCCTGAAGATCCAAAGATTCTTATGGAATACGGTGTGCTTGTTATGGAAGAGGGACGTTTTGAAGAAGCGCACGAGCTGCTTATGACAGCGAATACACTTGACCCGTCTGAAGAGGAAATTATCTTTTACTTGGCAGAAGTACATGCACATCTGGGTATGTTACGTGATGCAAAAATGTATGCTGAAAAGTATATTTCACTTAATCCGGATGGTACTTTTGCTGATGATTCAATGGAGATTATTGATTTTGCAGAACAAGAAGAATCATTTAATGATGATGAAATGCCGGATGGTGAAGTATATTTTCTCCAGGAAAAAGCTCGTCGATTGATGGAATCAGGGGATTTTACGGCAGCTGTAGAATTGCTTGAGCAAATTATAGTCGACTATCCCGAGTTTTGGGCGGCGTATAACAATTTAGCACTTGCCTACTTTTACATTGGGCAAAATGAGCGAGCCAGCGAATTACTCCATGTCGTTTTAGAGGGTAATAAAGGAAATATCCATGCACTCTGTAATCTTGCGGTCTTTTATTATTATGAAAAAAAGGAAGAGGACTTAGAGTCTTTACTTGCTTTACTCGTGAAGATAAAACCGTATCAAATTGAAAATCGCTATAAACTAGGTGCTACGTTTGCGCTGATTGGTCGACATAAAGAAGCATATAACTGGCTCAGAAGTTTACAGAAAAGAGGGTTTGAAGGAGATACGGGCTACTATTTCTGGCTTTCCCATTCTGCTTATTTTTCTGGACACGAAACAGTTGCAAGAGATGCATATGCAAAGTTAGTCGACTTAGATCCAACGAAGGTTGGATATGAGCCTTGGAAAGATGTCCAAGAGATCATAAAATCCGATTCACTTGAACAGGATAGGGGATTTCTTTTAAGTAAAATTACAAATCCCTATAGAAGTGAAAGGATGTTTGGGTTTTATCTTCTTGGAAAGTCAGGACATAAGCAGGAAATTATCTCACATCCGTCATATATCGAAATTGAAAAACTAAGTAATTTTGAACGGCTTTTCCTGGCAAGTGGGCTCGACTATGAGTTCATGCCGGAAAGTAAGTTCGATAAGTCATTTATGAGGGCGCTAGAAACGACGGACTTGCTCTATGCCAAATACTGTCCGTTGGATAAACAAGCGACACATCTTTTCCAAATGTGGTTTACTCTGTGTGAAACGGGGCTTAGCCAATCGTATTCTTTCCGAAATCCAAGAGCGCTTGCAGCAGCGGCAGATTATATGTTTCAATCATCCCGTTATCCGGGTGTGACCAAGACAGCAATTGCTAAGGGATTTGGTATCTCAGTGCCCACCTTGACGAAATACGTTGGTGAGTTGATAGAATATCTTCCGCAATTCGATGTTTAATGTTGTGATACAGCTTCCCATACACTGTCATTCATAAGCAGTAAAGTTGAATAGAAGGTCAAAATCCTATACGATTTATGTTGTAAATGTTGTGGAGGAGGAAGTTCACATGACAACTGAGAAGATTTATGATGTCATCATTATTGGTGCCGGCCCTGCGGGGATGACGGCTGCTGTTTATACATCACGGGGGAACCTTTCAACGCTAATGCTTGAACGTGGAATACCAGGTGGTCAAATGGCAAACACGGAAGAAATTGAGAATTATCCTGGATTCGAACATATACTCGGTCCCGATCTTTCTACAAAAATGTTTGAACATGCCAAAAAGTTTGGCGCGGAATATGCTTATGGTGATGTTACAGATGTTATTGACGGACACAGTTATAAGACGATTGTTGTTGGGGACAAAGAATATAAAGCACGTGCAATTATAATTACGACTGGCGCCGAATACAAAAAGATGGGTATTCCAGGCGAAACAGAACTCACTGGACGAGGCGTAAGCTATTGTGCGGTTTGTGACGGTGCTTTCTTCCGTAAGAAAGAGCTAGTTGTTGTAGGCGGCGGAGACTCTGCTGTGGAAGAAGGAGCCTATTTGACACGGTTTGCGGATAAAGTGACGATTGTTCACCGACGCGGCGAATTACGAGCACAAAAAATCCTTCAAGATCGTGCATTTGCAAATGATAAGATTGAATTTATCTGGAATTCTTCTGTCAAAGAAGTTAACAGTAATGGAGGAAAAGTCGGTTCCGTGACACTTGTTTCAACAATCGATAATTCTGAAAGAGAATTTGAAACGGATGGCATGTTTGTCTATATCGGAATGGATCCGTTAACAGCTCCTTTTGCTAAACTTGGAATTCTAGACGAAAATGGTTATATCGCTACGAACGAAATCATGGAGACATCTGTACCAGGCATTTATGCTGCAGGTGATGTCCGTGAGAAGTTATTGAGGCAGGTTGTAACGGCTACAGGAGACGGCAGTATCGCTGCACAGGCTGTACAGAAATATGTCGAGGAATTAATGGAAAAGTTAGGCGCAGAAGCATAACTTTTTAATGAAACCTTAACCTGACTGTAACAGTAATGCAACATCAAAGGGGTATAGTAAAAGTATCAATTGACCCCCCTTTTGATATAGCAAGCTTAAATTAGGCTGTCTGCCGGTTCAATCCGGTAGTTAGCCTTCTTTTTTTGTCGTTTTCCAATGGTACGTTGTATAATAGTATTATGCAGATTAAAAAAGTGGGGATAGTCAAATGCAGAGAATAGTAAACTTACTTGTCATTAAAGACAATCGTGTATTATTGTTGAAAAAACCGCGCCGTGGCTGGTACGTGGCCCCAGGAGGAAAGATGGATCCCGGTGAGTCGATTTACGAAACGGCAGTCAGGGAATTCACCGAGGAGACGGGTGCAAAGCCGGTTAACTCATATTTAAAAGGCGTTTATACGATGGTGATTACTGATGATACGGGGGAACACGTGAAAAATGAATGGATGCTTCATACATTCATTGCAACTGATTTCAGTGGTAAACTTTTTGAAACAACCACTGAAGGCGTGCTTGAGTGGCATTCTGTTGAAAGCCTTCAGACGCTTCCCATGGCGGAAGGAGACCGCACAAATTTGCTATATGCGGTTTCCAAGCAGGGTATACAATACGGGACGTTCTTTTACACCGAAGAATTTAAACTATTAAAAGAAGTAATCCAGAATTCTGTGGAAGGTGATGGGAAATGACCGAAATTGGGAAGCCAAACAGCGATGTTGAAATAGTTATCATAACGGGAATGTCAGGTGCCGGTAAAACAGTAGCCGTGCAGAGTTTCGAAGATCTGGGGTTCTATTGTATCGATAATTTACCGCCAGAGCTGCTTGTTATGTTTCTGGATTTGATGATGAAATCGGAGAATCGTATGAAACGGATAGCCGCTGTTATGGATACGCGGGGAGGCGATCTCTTTGATTCGCTCATCGGTGCACTAGATAATTTATTGAAGATGAAAGGCGTATCTTCCCGAATCTTATTCCTCGATGCCAACGACGAAACGCTAGTCCGACGTTATAAAGAGTCAAGACGCTCGCATCCGCTATCGGAAGGTGGATTACCCCTAACCGGTATTAAAAAGGAACGGCTACTATTGACTGAGATGAAAGGACGTGCTCGTTCAATATTCAATACGACAGGATTAAAGCCTAGAGAATTACGGGAAAAAATCATGTCTGAATTCTCCTCTAAGGAAGATTTAGGTTTTACATTGAATTTCCTGTCATTCGGCTTTAAGCACGGAATGCCGATTGATGCAGATGTCGTGTTTGATGTACGTTTCCTACCAAATCCCTTTTATATCGAGGACTTAAAACCGAAAACCGGTCTAGAGAAAGAAGTCTACGACTATGTACTGAAATGGAACGATACACAGATGTTAATTGAAAAATTGACAGATTTATTTAAGTTTCTGATCCCACAATATAAAAATGAAGGAAAATCACAAGTTGTCATTGCATTCGGTTGTACCGGGGGGCAGCACCGTTCTGTTACACTCGCCGAGTTTTTCGGAACACGGTTCAAAGAGGAGTATCGGACACTCATTACGCATAGGGATATTGAAAAAAGAAAGGATTGACGCTATGCCGAAATCGAAGCATATAAAAAAAGTGGTGGTCTTCGGTGGCGGAACCGGATTGTCAACGTTATTACGCGGATTGAAATATCATCCTGTCGATTTAACGGCGGTCGTCACTGTCGCTGATGATGGCGGGAGTTCGGGCAGGCTTTTGGATGAATACGATATCCCACCTCCAGGCGATATCCGGAAAGTAATGGCAGCGCTTTCAGATGTTGAACCACTTATTGAGGAAATGTTCGAGTATCGCTTCTCAATATCAGAAGATTTAAAAGGCCATTCCCTTGGGAATCTAATGTTGGCCGCAATGACGGATATCACTGGTGACTTCGCCCGTGCTGTTGAGCAAATGAGTCGGGTACTTAACATAAAAGGGAAAGTATTGCCTGCTGCAAATCAGCGAATCACATTGCATGCAGAACTTGAAGACGGTACAATCGTGACAGGCGAATCGAAAATACCTGTATACGAACGGAAAATTCGAAGGGTATATCTATCACCTCAAGAAGTTGAACCGTTACCTGAAACAATTGAGGCAATTAAAGCGGCTGATCTTATCATTATTGGTCCGGGCAGCTTATATACGAGTATCTTACCGACATTACTTGTTCAGGCGATACGTAAAGCAGTACTGGGGTGTAAAGCGAAAAAGGTATACATTAGTAACTTGGCAACGCAAGCAGGTGAGACCTATCGCTATACAGCCTCAGAGCATGTCCAGGCACTGTATGATCATGCAGGCGAAGCATTTATTGATACAGTATTATTAAATGGCACAGTACTTCCATCGTTGCAACAGGGCAAGAAATTGACTGGACCACCTTGGCCTGTCGAAAATGACATTGAATCGTTGCAACGACTTGTCCCGAATATTGTAGTAAAAGACATCGGCCTACTCTATGAGGGTAATATAATACATGACTCTGAAAAGGTTGCTAAATGGCTTATCGATTATATGGAAAATGGGATAAAAACGGAACAGACCTGATTGTCGCCGAGAAAGGGGAAGAATCATGTCTTTTGCATCAGAAACAAAGAAAGAAATGACACAGATAGAAGCAGATGATTGTTGTACAAAAGCAGAAGTCGCAGCATTCATCAGGATGAATGGGGCACTATCCTTTTCCAATAAGCAGTTGAGTCTAGATGTGCAAACTGAAAATGCCGCTATAGCCAGACGGCTTTATTCGAATTTGAAAAGGTTGTATCCATATAAAGTGGAACTGCTCGTCCGAAAAAAAATGCGTTTGAAAAAGAATAATGTTTATATTTGTCGAATTCGAAACGGTGCGAAAGATCTTCTTGAAGACCTTTACATCTTGACGGGTACGTTTCAATTCAAAAATGAGGTTGCAAAGGAATTGGTGAAAAAGAGATGCTGTCAACGCGCTTATTTACGAGGTGCTTTTCTAGCAGGTGGTTCCGTTAATAATCCGGAAACGTCTTCCTATCATCTTGAAATCTTTTCAATCTATAAAGAACACAGTGAAGACCTAGTCGATCTGATGAACAAATACCATTTGAATGCAAAATCCATTGAACGTAAAAAAGGATATATCGCGTATTTAAAGGAAGCCGAAAAAATATCGGATTTTCTAAGTATTGTCGGTGCGCATGTTTCCTTAATGAAGTTTGAAGATGTACGGATTATACGGGATATGCGGAACAGTGTGAATCGACTTGTGAATTGTGAAACAGCGAATATGAACAAAACGATAGGAGCTGCACAGCGCCAAGTTGAAAATATAAAGTTCATTGAAAGAACAATCGGCCTTGCGGAACTACCTGAAAGACTACAAGAAATCGCAAGACTTCGGGTGGACAATCAAGACATCACTTTAAAAGAGCTCGGAGAATTAGTTACGGGCGGAATGGTAAGCAAGTCAGGTGTAAACCATCGTTTAAGAAAAATAGAAGAAATTGCGGAAAACCTTCGCAGTGGTGGACTCGGCAGTCGGTGAATCCGATGTCGGACCAAGAGAGGAGTAGATACTGTCATGGCAGAAAGAACAGTTGAAGTGAAGATGAAAACGGGGTTACAAGCACGGCAAGCAGCCCTTTTTGTTCAAGAGGCAAATCGATTTATGGCGGATATATTTTTGAAAAAAGACGAACGCCAAGTGAATGCGAAAAGTATAATGGGGATTATGAGTCTTGCCATTGCACGAGGAACAAGTGTAACACTAATTGCAGAAGGAAATGACGAAGAACAAGCTTTAGAATCACTTGTCAATCTGGTTGGAAACGAAAATTAATATAACTCGCCGTTACTGCTGTCTGAAGACATGTAGAAGCGGTTTTTTTCTTTTCAGAAAAAAGCTTTGGTATCGGGAAGAAGATTCGTTTCTCACCGTGAAATCACCAGTTTAGTAAATAAAAAAGCCGATTCTCCAAAAATGGAAAATCGGCTTTCAAACTAATTATTTTGTTTTAGGTGCGTCTTTCATATCACTGCGTGTGATGATATGGTCAATTAAGCCATATTCTTTTGCACGTTCAGCTGTCATGAAGTTGTCGCGATCCGTATCCTTCGCGATAACTTCGACCGGTTGCCCAGTACGCTCTGAAAGAATCAAGTTCAGTTTTTCGCGAATGAATAAGATATGCTTAGCAGCAATTTCAATTTCTGTTGCTTGTCCTTGTGCTCCTCCAAGTGGTTGGTGGATCATAACTTCAGCATTAGGAAGCGCATAGCGTTTACCTTTAGTACCGGCAGCGAGTAGGAACGATCCCATTGATGCAGCCATTCCTATGCAGATTGTTTGAATGTCAGGTTTGATGAATTGCATCGTATCAAAGATTGCCATTCCAGCTGTAACGCTTCCTCCAGGACTGTTGATATAAATGGAAATGTCCTTATCTGGATCTTCAGCTTCTAGGAATAGAAGTTGAGCAACGATAGAGTTCGCAACGTTGTCATCGATTCCACTTCCGAGCATGATAATACGGTCTTTCAATAGACGGGAATAGATGTCGTAAGCACGTTCACCTCGGCTAGTCTGTTCAATTACTGTAGGTATTAGATTCATTCCATTTCCTCCTTCAAGGTGGATAGATTGTAGGTCTATTGAAACTAGATATCGTTTCAACTGTAACTTTATCATACATAGTATGGTCAACGAAGGTCAAATATAACGCTTTAAAATAAGCATTGCAATCGTGTTGCCGCACTAGTATACTTAGTCTTGTCTGTTACAACACAACATTATATAATAAGGCAACGCCCTCGTGGTGCAACGGATAGCACGTGAGCCTCCGAAGCTTAAGATGTGAGTTCGATTCTCGCCGAGGGCATTTAAAGTGACGTTGCAACAACGTTATTGGTCGCAAGCACTACGCGACCTCCGCTAACCTCCTTTCATTTACGTAGAAAATACGTATTTTGAATGGGGGTTTTTTCGTTGTCTGAAAACAGTGAACGCATCGCTATTAGCGGAAGTCAATAAAGCGATTGGGCGAGCAGTCGAAAACCCGGCCGCCCAAATCCCCTATAAATACAGTTTTTTCGCTATAGCGGGAATATTTGGAAGTGTGTATAATCAGAATAGTGCCAAAATAAAATTTCATTGGGGGTTATTTTATTGAAAATGTGGTACAAGCGTTGGGTAGTGGTATGGGGTGGCACGTTTGGCGTATTATTTGTCATATGGCTATTTACACCGGAAGTAGAGCCGGAAGTCGAAGTGGATGTGGTGGTAGAGTATTACGACACGCACGCAAAAAAGTTAGCGAAAGAATAAGGTACGACATCAAATGGATTCATATATAAGGAGCGGAAAGCCTAGTGCAATCAAGTACAGGCTTTTTTCGTTTAGCCATGCGGATATCGCACGACATAAAAAGAGCCGCGCCATCAAGCGTAGCCCTTTTCGGTTATCCTTATTATTCAATCGTCAGAATATCGTTTATTCCGTACAGCTTACCGTTGCGTTCGAGCGTCTTCATGGCGTTTACAATCCGTTCTAGTGTTTCGAGGTTTTAGGACTTGCTGCCACCTTTGTACAGTTGCTTGCTAATGGTGTTACTGACTTCGTTTAAGTATTTGTGAAAGTATACTCAATGGTTAAAATCAAATTGAATTTGAGTTAATCAATAAAAGCCCCACGATAAATGCACTTTTTTGAATGATTTAGTGGAGGTTTTTGTATGGGGAAAACCGTGAATATATGATTGAAACACAATTTTTAGATGTGCGTTGTCAAATGAAAATGGAATCAGTCGTAAAAATTCAACTAGAAAATGTAAAGTCTCTATAAGTGGAAACGTAATCAGTTGTGAAATTAATAGCCCAGACGGTTTGCGATCACTTGGAACACGAGGAAATAGCTCGTACGAGAAAAGTTTAGCGTTGAAAATTAAATTATGATAAAAGCAAATTCATCAGCTATTGCTGATTTTGTAAATACAGATGGTCATGGAGTTTTTAATCTTTTCGACTATTTCCATTCTGAGTGCTTTCAGCAATTGTGGAAGTTGCTTTCTTAAAATCATTATTAATAGTAGGTGAAGAGGACTTTACAGGATCTCCATAGGCTGTAAAAGTAGTTGTATCTTTCTTTTTCTTGTCAGCACTTGCATTCGTGTTCATGTTTTGATTAGTCATTATTGTAGAACCTCCTATTGTAATTTCGAATGTCGTCAAGCATTGAAGTGAAACCATTTAGTCATTAATTAACTTTAGAATCTCCAATAACGCGCTTACTATGCATCTCAAATAGAGTTCTTATCTTTTTGGAGCGAAGAACAAGCAGCGCATATTTGAAATGGAAAAAAGAAGGCGATTTTTGCCTAACTTTTTTGTTTTGATCTAAGTTTTAGATTCTCATAGTTACTTCAATTCCTTTTTAACAAAATTCGTTTACCTACATATACTAAGTGTCACTGGGCGTATTTCCTGAAGACAAAGGAGTGTTTATTTGGATTGGCTAATAATCACTTTGTTCGGAGTTATTTTCTGCTTACTTATTCTAATCATTACATTGGCTTTACCTTTAGCTAAACAAAGGCAATGGTAGCAAAATAACGTTCCCGTCATACAATATTTCGAGGAGTGATGAAATTGGAACGTCCGATGTTCCGGGGAAGTTATAAACCGTTCGTTTCCCCGCTAGATCCATGTCCACCTATACTGGTAAAGACTTTCGTGTTACCTCCGCAGATTTTTACGAATTTTCAGCAGCCTGGTCTTCCTCAGTATTCTCCTGCAGAAGCATTGCGTCGCGGAACGCTTTGGCCAGCATTTGATGATGGGTTCTCACGGGAAGAGGGGATTTCATGAACGCGTTTGAAGAAGAACGCCATATGATGTTGATGGTGCAGCAGGCAGACTTTGTTGTCGTGGAGCTAACGCTGTACACTGATACCCATCCTGATGACGCTGAAGCGCTAGATCAGTGGCGGGAAGCAATTAAAGAAGCTGCTAATGTACGGCGCCAATATGAAAATAAATACGGACCCTTATCTCTGACATCCATACCATCAAAACAGGCCATTGAAATCGGCTGGCGCTGGAATCAAGAACCATGGCCATGGCAACGATGAGAAGGGAGATTAGCTATGTGGGTCTATGAAAAAAAACTGTTATATCCGGTTGAGGTAGGTACGTGTAATCCAACGCTTGCGAAGTACGTGATGGAGCAATACGGAGGTGCAGACGGGGAACTTGCGGCTGCGCTCCGATATATGAATCAACGTTATACGGTTCCAGGTAAGGTGATAGGTCTTTTGAATGACATCGCAACGGAAGAATTCTCACATTTAGAAATGCTTGCGACAATGATGTAT
The DNA here is from genome assembly GCF_056786535.1 of Sporosarcina sp. Y352. Classification (NCBI taxonomy): domain Bacteria; kingdom Bacillati; phylum Bacillota; class Bacilli; order Caryophanales; family Caryophanaceae; genus Sporosarcina; species Sporosarcina sp. Y352. The sequence continues at coordinate 141,157 of NZ_JBXCJE010000008.1, read as the reverse complement.
AAATTAACGAAAGATGCTACACCTGAACAACTTGTCGAAGCTGGACTAGGCGCGCATTTTGTTAACCACGGACATGCTCTCTTCTATGAAAATGCGGGCGGTGTACCGTTTACCGCGACCTATATCCAAGCAAAAGGCGATCCGATTGCCGATTTGTATGAAGATATTGCAGCGGAAGAAAAAGCTCGAGCAACCTATCAATGGCTGATTGACGTTTCAGATGATCCACTCATCAATGATTCATTGGCATTTTTAAGGGAGAGAGAAAACATTCACTCCTTACGATTCAGAGAAGCTGTTGAAATGTTAAAAGATGAACGCGATCGTAAAAAGGTTTTTTAATACGGAGAAATGCGTGTAAGTTTATCACTTGTTGATTAACTAAAATAACCAGTAAATAATTTGATCAGACATCGGGCACTACATGTATAGTTGCTTTTAGATCGCTTTGAATTGAACAACTTCTATACGCTTATCGAGAGGTCTAAGTAAGTAGGTATGCGACAAAGTCGCATACCTACTTACTTTTTCGGTAATAGTATGGTGGTTGTTCACCCGCCGCTCTCCAAAGACACTAGTACAAGTAGTGCCGAAGCTTTTCGGGACGAAAGAATAGATCGCTTCTTATTAGGAGAGAGGCGGTCAAAGATACAATTTTGACCGCTCAAGCCTTCTCTATAGTGTCCCTACTTTTATTCTAAGGAAGCGTCACTTTCTTATAGAGTATAGCAACAAACACAATGTACAACGTGCCAGAGTGCCCGAAATTGCATCTTCGGGCACTTACACTCTTTATAGAAAGTAATCTATTCTTTTCTTTCAAAGCAACTGCATTTTTCACTTGAATATTGTAGGAACGCGACAGGCATTTATTCACAACAGGATCACCGAAAAGAGTGTTGCTAGAAGTGACGGAGTCACTTCTAGCAACACTTGCCCTGTCGGTAAAACTGCAATGATTAATTCGCCGATAGCGGATCGAAAATAGTCCAGTGAAATTAGCGGGTTTTAAGCTCTTCTCACTAGCGTTTAAGCAAATATATGGTTAATCAACAGACGTATAAATGTATAACAAAAAGGCAATGGTCCAATGACCATCGCCTTTTTGAATTTGGGTTTCATTTATTCAGCTTTACTTTTATGAAGTGGTGGATAGACAAGCCAACCCTTCTCCTTATTGAGACGCAGCATCTTTGCACCGAAAAAGGCTCTTTCTGTATGGTATTTACCAAACATTACTGCGATGTCTTCTCGAAGGCATTGCCCCATAACTTCACTGCATGATACAAGTCCTTGTCCAACATTAATGGAAACGGCCGCACTGATTTCTAAATCCGAAAACTTTGCGCCCACTGGAATTTCCTCGGCACTTGCATTAGGACGTTCAGGTAACGAAGGGGGTGGCGTGACTCCATTGACTTTCAATAACTTTAACAGATCATCGTTTTCATTTTTCATCATTTTGATAGCCTCATGTAGAAGCTTAATGAGATCCTTATCACCTGCGTGATTAATAAATAATTCATAACCACTAATTAATCCATTATTTGCGCCGAGATAGGCCCACGTTCCAACTACTTCTCCATAATGCATCGGCTCATTTTTCGGGTTTCCATCCATTATTCCCACAAAAGCACTCCCTTTATTTTTATTTCCTACTTTTATTATGTGTTACTAAAGAAAAATTATTCAAAATGACAAGGTTCTTTTTGGTTGTCTCAAGAGCGATATGGTGAATTGGAATTAGTTTTGTGGTTTTCATAATAAAACCTACTGCCTCATACAAATGAAAGTAGAGATAAATGGAGGGGATTTTTTGCCGAGAACAATTGAAGAAGAAGCAGTGTTTGAACTTCACTTTTGGCTTCAAATATTGGGAGATCACGCTCGTTTCATTCACGATTCATTGGCACCAACTGAAATCGAGAAAATTAAGACAGCCAGTCACTTTATTACACAATTTGACGAACTGCTTAACAATTCAAGACAGTCTTTAGATGTACGATTACTACAAGCAGTCTTAATACAATCAAAGATAGCCAGTGAAGAGATTCGTACATTTAAGTTGTTTTTGATTCAAGAACATTTAATTGGGAATATAAAAATTTCATTATCTCCATCCTTTATCAACCATATGGTCAATGAAGTAGAGGAAGCCATTCGATTGTTTTCATGCCTTGAAAAAGGACAGATGCCACCAGCTGTTCACCCGCTCCATCACGATCTCTTATGGTTACTGGATGCTACGGGTCACGCAGGGGCGCTAGACTCAAATTTGGACACGGTTGAGGCGCAGCTCAAAAATAAAAGTCGTAATTTCAAAAAAGACTGGGATGCCTTTTATTTGAAAGCAATTGAAATGGCTGGTTTCTTACGCGCGAATGTGATGAAGTTCCCTGCATTAGAAAGGTTCCACAATGACGTTAACTTAGAAATGAAGATATTTAAAAACTTCCTTAAAGAATTAGAAGAGATGGAGCTTAAAAAGGAAACGCTCGGAACGCTCACGCCTTTAATGGCCGACCATATGGCGCGTGAAGAAACGTATTATTTAATGAAATTAGCTGAGTTAACCAGTGTTCCACCGCCGAAAGAAGATCCCACGAAACCGCGGCCAGAATCGTAATGTAAATCTAACTTTTTTGAAAAATGAGAGATGGTTTCAACCTCATTGAGTGGTCTTGCTAATCTCTCTTTTATGCAACGAGGAGATGCAGAAGTTTCCTTTACATAGTTGATAAAAACTGTACACAATTATAATATCCAAAAAAAGTATACGTATGCTTAGTAAAAGCGTACGTATACTTTTTTGCGGCTTTTCAATATTAGGTGAATCTTTTCGTAGGGAGATGGAGTATATAGGAGTGTAGGAAAAAGTTTCAATACGTTATGGAACAGGGTAAATAAGAGTAAATAACGAATAGGAGTGAAAAAATGAAGAAGATTTTAGGTCCGATTGTGGTAATTGGAATTATACTTGCAATACTCGCTATGATACTGGTTCCAAGTTACAACAAATTCGTCAATCTTGAAGAAGATGTGGACTCGGCATATGCACAAGTCGATAACCAATTACAACGGAGACTTGATTTGATTCCGAATTTGGTCAATACGGTTAAAGGATTCGCAAGCCATGAAAAAGAAATTATCAGTGATATAGCCGAATCTCGTGAAAAACTTGCAGGTGCACGAGGGCCGGAAGACCAGGCAGCAGCCGACACAGAATTATCCGGTGCCATCAGCCGTCTTCTAGTAGTCGTGGAAAACTATCCTGACTTGAAAGCCAATGAAAACTTCAGACAACTGATGGATGAACTAGCAGGAACTGAAAACAGACTTGGCGTGGCACGTAAAGATTACAATGATGTAGTATCCAATTACAATAGACAGGTAAAAAGATTCCCCGGAAAAATTGTCGCATCCATCTTTGGATATGATGAAAAAGAATACTTTAAAGCCGATGCAGCTGCAAATGAAGCACCTGAAGTCGATTTTGGAGATGACTCGGAATGATTCATAAAGCTGTCCGCTTACTGGCGACGGCATGTCTAATTGTATTCACATCGCTAAACTTTGCGGCATTATCGGCTGATGCCGCTGTTCCGGTCATTCAAGATTCAGCGAATGTGCTATCTGCTGATCAGGCAGCGGAGCTTGAGCAATTAGGCATCCAATTATATAATGCGACAACAGCGGAACTCGCAGTATTAATCCTCCCGAGCATTGGGGATGAACCTGTTGAAGAGTATGCAGTAGAGAAGCTAAGAGAATTTCAATTAGGCGATAGTGAAAAAAATAATGGGGCTTTGCTCGTTGTTACAACTGAAAAAAATTCAGACGGTAACCGCCATTTTTACCTATCAGTGGGATATGGATTGGAAGGCGCGCTTCCAGATGGGAAAGTCGGACGTATCATGGACGACGTGGCAGTTCCCTATTTGAATGAACAGCAACCCGACTTAGCAATCATGGAGGCTTATAAATCCTATTATAATGAAATAGCAGCTGAGTATGGATGGGACGGGGCAGTTGCACCAGTTTCAACTCTAAGTGCAGGTTCGGGTGATTCAGGTTTTGGTGTCCCGTTTCCCATATTGCTTTTCATAGTGATTTATATTATTTTCCGTATCATGAGGAATAAGGGAGGTCGCGGTGGAGGTGGCTCTGGCGGTCGTCGAGGTGGAGGACCAATCTTCTTCCCTGGTTCATTTGGGGGAGGCGGCGGAGGCGGTTCGGGCGGCGGTTTTGGAGGCTTCGGCGGCGGTGGTTCCGGCGGTGGCGGAGGAGCAGGTCGAAGTTGGTAAAAGGAATGAAGGGTTTCAAGCACAGACAACAATTTGTGCATGAAGCCCTTTTTCGCTTATACTGAATAGAATATAGAAGTAATGAGGTGTTTTGGATGCATGTGAAGTTTTATACCAAACCAGGGTGTCATCTTTGCGATGAGACGGAAATGATGATGAAGCTTGTCAGTGAAGATTATCAATTAACATGGACTACCATCGATATTGAACAAGACGATGAAAGCCATGAATTATATATGTTAATGATTCCGGTCATTGAAATAGATGAAGTACCAGTTCTACACGGTTCAATTGGATATGTAGATATCGTAAATCTATTCTAAAATAATGTGAAATATTTGATGTAGCGGAGTAAAAAAGCTATAATACAGACAGAAGTATTTTTTTGCCCATTGTGGGACGTTTTATGACTACGTGGGACAAATAATGACCAACGCTGTTGGAAGGGGTTTGATCATTGGATTTATTTACGGAAGCGCAAAGAAAGCTCGTCCCAGAAATGATGGAGCTAATGCAGGAAAGATACCGCATATTAAAATTTGTGAAGATGGCCGGTCCAATTGGCAGACGAGCTCTCGGACAAGTGGTTGGTTTATCAGAACGGGAAATACGAACAATGCTGGATATTCTTAGAGGACAAAATCTAATTGTAATTGCGAAAGACGGCGCGGCAATCACAACAGAAGGTGTAGATATTCTACAAGCACTTGAATTGTCTATGGAAGACTGGTCGGGATCTGCTTTGCTTGCGAAAAAGTTAGTAGAAGCATTGGGCATCCAATCAGTCAAAGTTGTTTCGGGTAATTCTGATATAGATACTTCATCGAAAAATTTACTCGGTATGGAAGCGGCGAAGCTATTTTCCACAAAGATTGGTAAGGGCAAAATAGTTGCTGTTACTGGAGGAAGTACGATTGCGTCAATCCCTCCTTATATAGAAAAGCTCGACAATGCCGCTAATTTGTTGTTTATAGCTGCTCGGGGCGGAGTGGGGGATGACATTGGCATGCAGGCAAATGTCATTGCGGCAACTTTCGCCTCAGCGTCTGGGGGTACATACAGTACGTTTTATTACCCCGAGTCGTTAAGTGAGGAAGCGCATGAAGTGTTCAGAAAAGAACCTTCTGTTTTGAAAATGCTTGAACTTTATGAAACAACAGACTGTGTAATGCATGGAATCGGTGACGCGCAAACAATGGCAACCATGCGAAAATCGCCAGAGGAAGAACAACAAATAATGCTGAACCTCGGCGCCAAAGGAGAAGCATTCGGTTATTATTTCGACCAGGATGGGAACGCTGTTCATAGACTAAGGACTGTTGGTATTCAGACTAAACATCTAACGAAGGTTCCACTTCTCATTTCGGTTGCAGGCGGCAGCAGTAAAGCAGAAGCTATCCTAGCTTATATGGCCAGTGCCCCGAAGCAGACAAATTTAGTTACCGATGAAGGCGCAGCAACTGAAATGCTGAAGATACTTGCTGATAAATAAACTGGAACATGACTAAGTTGGCTCTATTCAGGGAACAGGTTTAAACAGGATTTTTGTAGTTAAAGTTAACATTTGAATACATTAAATTTACTGGAGGAATATCCTATGACATTGAAAATTGCGATTAATGGATTTGGAAGAATTGGACGGGTTGTATTTCGTGAGGCTATGAAACAAAAAGATATTGAAATCGTAGCAGTAAACGATTTGACTGACGCAGCAATGCTAGCACATCTATTGAAATATGACTCCGTGCATGGCATTTTCGACGCTGAAGTCAGTTCAGAAGAGAATACGCTTGTTGTAAACGGTAAAAAAGTTAGAGTCTACGAAGAGAGAGATCCAGCACTACTACCATGGGGAGAGCTTGGAGTCGATGTTGTTATTGATTCGACTGGCGTCTTCCGCGACAAGGAAAAATTGAGCAAACACTTAGAAGCAGGAGCGAAAAAAGTCATTCTTTCTGCCCCAGCTAAAGGTGATCTAACAACACTCGTTATGGGTGTTAACCATGAAACATACAATCCAGAATTAGACGATATCGTATCAAATGCATCTTGTACAACAAATTGTCTAGCTCCAGTCGTGAAAGTTCTAAATGATCAATTCGGCGTAAAACGCGGTTTGATGACTACGATTCATTCTTATACGAATGATCAGCGCATTCTAGACCTACCACATGAGGATTTCAGACGTGCTCGTGCAGCTGCCGAATCCATGATTCCGACAACAACTGGTGCGGCGTCTGCAGTGACAATCGTAATTCCTGAATTAAAAGGAAAACTTGATGGCATGGCTGTGCGTGTACCGACGCCGAACGTTTCACTTGTCGATTTCGTTGCAGAACTCGGGACAGATGTGACGGTGGAGGATGTGAACAATGCATTCAAACATGCAGCTGAGAATGAATTGAAAGGTTTCTTAGTCTACAATGAACTGCCATTAGTTTCAAAAGACTATAATGGAAATCCTTCCTCTTCGACTGTAGATGGTCTATCAACAATGGTACTCGAGAAAAACATGATTAAAGTAATTTCTTGGTACGACAACGAAACAGCTTACTCTGCACGTTGTATTGATTTGGCACTTTACATGTACCAAAAAGGCTTGTAAACAGTTAAATATAGCCATACATCAGTAGACGGCTTATAATATAGTTGGGTAAGAGGAACGGGGTTACCCCGTTCCTCCTTTTTAAATTTAACTTGAAGGTGGCGTTTTTCATGGTGTCGAAAAAGACGATGAAGGATATGCAGTTTGAAGGGAAACGGGTTTTTTGCCGGGTAGATTTCAATGTGCCTATGGAGGATGGGAAGATTACGGATGATACGAGAATCCGTGCAGCAATCCCAACGATTGAATATTTGGTCGGACAAGGCGCAAAAGTCATTCTTGCAAGTCATTTAGGACGTCCAAAAGGCGAAGTGAATGAAGACGTGCGGCTTACCGCTGCAGGAGTCAAACTTGCTGAACTGATGAGTAAGCCGGTTACAAAACTCGATTCGTCCATTGGAAGCGAAGTGGAGAAAGCCATTTCAACAATGAAAAACGGCGATATCGTTCTGCTTGAAAATGTCAGGTTCCATGCGGGAGAAGAGAAAAATGATGCGAAACTTGCAAAGGAATTTGCAGGATTAGCTGATCTCTTCGTCAACGACGCTTTCGGTGCTGCACATCGTGCACATGCATCTACGGCGGGTATCGCAGCGTATATTCCAGCTGTTTCTGGACTATTACTTGAAAAAGAACTGGATATTCTCGGCAAAGCTTTGTCGGAGCCTGAGCGTCCGTTTACAGCGATTATCGGTGGAGCTAAAGTGAAGGACAAAATTGACGTCATCGATCATCTTTTAGATATAGTGGATAACTTGTTAATTGGCGGGGGACTGTCGTATACATTTTCGAAAGCACAAGGCTATGAAACAGGAAATTCATTGCTTGAAGAGGATAAAGTCGACTTGGCGAAATCATTTATTCAAAAGGCTAAAGAAAAAGGCGTTAACTTATATTTACCAATTGACGCTGTAATCGCTGATGCTTTTTCGAAAGATGCGAATACGAAAACGGTGAAAATTGACGCCATACCAGAAGGATGGATGGGACTCGATATCGGATCGGAAACAGCTGCATTGTATTCGGATGTTATTAAAGATTCAAGTTTAATTATCTGGAACGGACCGATGGGCGTGTTTGAAATGGAGCCATTCGCTGGTGGAACCAAACAAGTTGCTGAAGCGATGGCTGAAACAAAAGCCTACACGGTCATTGGTGGAGGCGATTCAGCTGCCGCTGTCGAAAAGTTTGGCGTAGCAGGAAAAATGGATCATATTTCCACTGGTGGGGGTGCATCTCTTGAGTTTATGGAAGGGAAAGACTTGCCAGGAGTCACTGCACTGAACGATTACTAAACGGAGGGAATTATTTTGCGAAAACGAATAATAGCTGGGAACTGGAAAATGTATAAGAATGCAGACGAAGCGAGAGACTTCGTTGAAGTAGTGAAAGGAAAGATACCCGTTTCAGAAAGAGTGGAAGCAGTTATCTGTCCACCTGCTTTATATCTTTCTGAACTTGCACAGATTACAAAAGAATCGGTGCTCGGTATAGGTGCACAAACAATGCACGATACGAAAGAAGGAGCATACACGGGAGAAGTAAGCCCTGCGATGCTTTCGGCGATTGGCGTAAATTATGCCATCCTCGGCCATTCTGAACGTCGTCAGTACTTCAACGAAACAAATGAAACTGTAAACAAAAAAGTTCATGCTGCATTCGAGTACAAGCTAACGCCAATTGTCTGCGTAGGAGAATCACTTGAAGAACGTGAAAGTGGCAAAACCAACGATATCGTTGCTTTACAAGTGCAGAAAGCTTTCGAAGGAATCAGTTCCGATTTAGCTTCAACAGCGGTTATTGCCTATGAACCAATCTGGGCTATCGGAACTGGAAAAACGGCTACTGCATTAGATGCGAATGAGGTGTGTGGCGTAATTCGCTCGACAATCGGAGACCTGTTTACGAAACAAGTTGCAGATCAAATTCGTATTCAGTACGGCGGCAGTGTTAAACCTGATAACATTGTAGAACTTTTAGCAATGGAACATATTGATGGCGCTCTTGTCGGCGGTGCTAGTTTGGACCCTAATTCATTCTTGAAACTGTTAGAGGCTGGGGCAAATGCGTAAAAGTCCGGTAGCTTTAATCATAATGGATGGCTTTGGCCTTAGAGACGACAAGATAGGCAATGCCGTTGCACTGGCTAATAAGCCGAATTACGATATTCTCTGGAACAACTTCCCACATGAAACGCTGACAGCTAGTGGAGAAGCGGTAGGTCTACCTGAAGGGCAGATGGGTAATTCTGAAGTAGGCCATCTAAATATTGGTGCCGGGCGCGTTGTTTATCAAAATCTAACACGTATTAATAAATCAATTAGAGAAGCAAACTTTTTCGACAATGAGACACTTTTACGGGCAGTAGAACATGCTAAGAAACATGGCTCTGCACTTCACTTGATGGGATTATTATCAGACGGCGGAGTCCATAGCCATTATGAGCATTTGTTTGCACTCCTCCGACTTGCAAAGATGAATGGAATTGAAAAAGTCTTCGTCCATGCTTTCCTTGACGGCCGAGATGTGAGTCCACAATCTGCCCTATCTTACATTGAGAAAACTGAAACAGTTATGCAAGAACTCGGCATAGGTAAATTTGCGAGCATTTCAGGGCGCTACTACGCAATGGATCGTGATAAGCGCTGGGAGCGATTGGAAAAGGTCTACCAGGCGATTGTAGAAGGTGCTGCTTTGACAGCAGTTACGCCAACTGCCGGGGTACTGGCGTCATATGAGCGGGGCGTTCATGATGAATTCGTAGTCCCTTTCATTATTGAAGAACTTGGCCAGCCAGTTGCGACGATAGAAGATGGAGATGCAGTTGTATTCTTTAACTTCCGACCAGATCGTGCCATTCAATTATCACGTGCGTTAACGGATCCTGCATTCGGAGAATTTGAAACAGGAGTTAAAATGTATAAAGATTTGAAGTTTGTCACATTTACACATTATAGTGACGACATCACAGCAGATGTCGTCTATAATAGTGAAAACTTAGAAAATACGCTTGGCGAAGTTATTTCTCGAAACAGCTTAACTCAACTTCGGATTGCAGAAACAGAAAAGTATCCACATGTTACCTTTTTCATGAGCGGTGGACGGGAAGATAAGTTCGAAGGAGAAGAACGAATTTTGATAGCCTCGCCGAAAGTTGCAACGTATGACTTGCAACCTGAAATGAGTGCTTTTCAAGTGACTGAATCCTTGATTGAAGGAATTGAAGCAGATCGTTTCGATGCGATAATTCTTAATTTCGCAAATCCGGATATGGTAGGGCATAGTGGAATGTTGGAACCTACCATCAAGGCGATTGAAACAGTCGACTACTGCCTTGGTAAAGTTATCGACGCAATTCACGCAAAAGGCGGTTCTGCTATCATCACGGCTGACCATGGCAACGCCGATGAAGTGACTACGCAGGACGGCGCACCGATGACGGCGCACACGACGAATCCTGTTCCAGTTATTATTACAAAACCAGGAGTCTCTTTGCGGGAAGGTGGAATACTCGCAGACCTGGCTCCAACAATGCTAAAATTGTTACAAATAGAACAACCGGCAGAAATGACCGGCACACCATTATTTTAAAAGGGGAGAAATATATGCCAATCATTACACTTATCCAAGCTAGAGAAGTACTTGATTCACGTGGGAATCCAACAGTAGAAGTTGAAGTATTTACACAAAGCGGTGCATTCGGTCGTGCCATCGTTCCATCTGGCGCTTCTACAGGCGAGTATGAAGCGGTGGAATTACGTGATGGTGATGAGGGGCGTTACTTAGGTAAAGGTGTCCTGCAAGCAGTTGACCATGTGAATGAAGTCATTTCAGAGGAATTGGAAGATGCATACTCGGTACTTGATCAAGTAACGATAGATCATGCACTTATTGAACTAGATGGAACTGAAAATAAAGGGAAGTTAGGCGCGAATGCCATTCTAGGTGTATCCATTGCTGTTGCACATGCAGCTGCAGATTATCTAGACATTCCACTTTACCAGTACCTAGGCGGCATCAATGCTAAGCAATTACCGGTACCGATGATGAATATTCTTAACGGTGGTGAGCATGCCGATAATAACATCGATATTCAAGAATTCATGGTTATGCCAGTCGGTGCAGAATCTTTCCACGAAGGCCTTCGTATGGGTACTGAAATATTCCATAGCTTGAAAGCTGTATTGAAAGGTAAAGGGTTAAATACATCTGTTGGTGATGAAGGCGGCTTTGCTCCGAACTTATCATCCAACGAAGAAGCACTGTCAATCATCCTTGAAGCAATCGAAAAAGCTGGCTACACGCCGGGTGAAGATGTACTTCTTGCGATGGACGTAGCTGCTTCTGAATTCTTCAACAAAGACGATGGCACATATAATCTCGCTGGAGAAGGTGTCGTTAGAACGTCTGCAGAAATGGTGGACTGGTACGAAGAGCTTTGCAGTAAATATCCGATTATCTCTATCGAAGACGGTTTGGATGAAAACGACTGGGCGGGTCATAAACTATTGACTGAACGCTTAGGTAAAGAAGTTCAACTTGTCGGAGATGACTTATTCGTAACGAATACAGAGAAGCTTGAACGAGGCATTCAAGAAGGTATTGGTAACTCAATCCTTATTAAAGTGAACCAAATCGGTACATTGACTGAAACGTTCGATGCAATTGAAATGGCGAAGCGTGCAGGCTATACGGCAATCATTTCTCACCGTTCGGGTGAATCAGAAGATACGACAATCGCTGATATCGCAGTTGCGACAAACGCAGGTCAAATTAAGACTGGCGCACCTTCACGTACGGACCGTGTTGCAAAATACAACCAATTATTACGTATTGAAGATCAGCTAGATGATACTGCTGTTTATCTTGGTGCTAAGACGTTTTATAACTTGAAGAAGTAAAAGGTTTTATTAGAACCCCGCCTAGTGCGGGGTTTTGTGTCGATGTGTTTGAATTGAGACTGTAAAGCAATGAGTTGTTTGTGATTATATGGCGAACGAAGCCTTAGGTTGTATAGACTACTGCCATGAAAGTAGTACAATAGGTTGTAACCACCGTCCGTCTTTGGTAAAATAAAACTGTTGTGAAGTTCGAATCGGGAGGTGGAACAAAATGCATGCTTTGCTGATGACACTGCTCGTAATCGTAGCACTATCATTGATCGTAGTCGTATTATTGCAATCTGGGAAAAGCGCAGGTCTATCAGGAGCCATCTCTGGTGGAGCGGAACAGCTATTCGGAAAACAAAAAGCGCGTGGACTTGACCTTGTACTTCAAAGGGTTACTGTTGTACTTGCCGTTTTGTTTATCGTATTGGCAATCGTCATTATGAAAGTATAATCTTTTGCATGTTAAACTATAAATAGACCACTATCGCCTGACCTTCCGACTGGTCAGGCATTTTTTATAAAAAATAAGAAAGTATAAGCTTCGCTACTGAGGTCGTGTCTAGACCTCAAGCGCCAAAGCGGTACCTTAGGCTATTCTTCGAAAGGATGATTGAATTGAGAATTGCACAACCTAAACCATTTTTTTTCGAGAGAGGGAAACGTGCAGTCTTACTTCTTCACGGATTTACAGGTACATCTGCAGATGTCCGAATGCTAGGACGATTTCTTGAGAAAAAAGGATATACAACACTTGCGCCTCATTATAAAGGCCATGGCGTACCGCCAGAAGAGTTAATACATACTGGTCCAGAAGAATGGTGGGAAGATGTTCTTTCAGGCTACCGTCAATTGCAAGAAGCGGGTTACGATGAAATCGCAGTAGCTGGATTATCCCTAGGTGGCGTATTTTCACTGAAATTAGGGTATAACAAACCAGTGAAAGGCATTATTACGATGTGCGCGCCAATGTCGATGAGAACGACGGATGTAATGTATGAAGGTGTTATTAAATATGCACGTGAATATAAGAAATATGAAGGAAAAAGCGAAGAAGAAATTGAACTTGATATTGAGGACTTACGTGGCGAAACAATGCCTTCACTCAAAGATCTTCGCGAGCTTGTCTACGAGGTGCGGGACAATATCGATCACATCTATTCTCCGCTATTCGTCGTGCAAGGAACACTCGATGAAGTAATTGATCCTGATTCCGCAAATGTCATATATAAGACTACAGAATCAAATGAAAAACAAATCAAATGGTATGAAAAATCGGGGCATGTTATTACACTCGGACCGGAAAAAATGAAACTTCATGAAGATATTTTTGGATTTCTGGAATCATTAAACTGGAATGTGTGAACAATAAGACTTATGACCATGCTATAGACTTAGAAGGAGTGACGCAATTGGATAGTTTAGAAAAAGACATGCAAGAAAAATTGCTGTCTCTAATGAAAGAAGAAACTTATAAGCCACTAACTGTACAGGAAATACAAGAAGTAATGGGATTTGAACAAGCTGCGGAATTCAAAGAACTTGTAAAAATGCTCGTGCATCTTGAACAAAAAGGGCTGATCATTCGTTCGAGATCGAATCGTTATGGTGTGCCAGAAGGCATGAACCTATTACGTGGTAAATTCATCGGACATGCAAAAGGTTTCGGTTTTTTTGCACCGGAAACTGAAGGAATGGACGATGTTTTCATCCCGCCACATGAAGTGAATGGCGCTATGAACGGGGATACTGTTCTCGTACGTGTCGCTAATGCCACATCAGACGGAAGACGTGAAGGGGCAATTACGCGCGTCGTGGAACGTAAAACAACAAAAGTTGTAGGCATGTACCAGGACAACAAAGGCTTCGGTTTCGTTGTTCCCGATGATAAAAAACTGCCTATGGACGTATTCATTGGAAAAGGCGATTCGCTTGATGCAGTTGACGGCCACAAAGTCGTTGTTGAAATAACTGACTGGCCTGTTGACGGGAAATCAGCAACAGGTATGGTGACACAAATCCTTGGACACAGAAATGATCCTGGCGTGGACATCTTGTCCATTATCCATAAGCATGGAATTGAAATTGATTTTCCACAAGCAGTACTAGACCAGGCAAATAAAATCCCTGATGAAGTTCAGGAAGAAGATTTGTTTAAACGTCGTGATCTTCGTGAAGAACTCGCAATTACAATTGATGGTGCGGATGCGAAAGACCTTGATGATGCCATTTCAGTTGTAAAAAATGACAATGGTAACTATATATTATCTGTTCATATTTCGGATGTCAGTTATTATGTGACGGAAAACTCTCCAATGGGCGATGATGCTTACGACCGTGGAACAAGCGTTTACTTGACGGATAGAGTTATTCCGATGTTGCCGCATAGATTATCGAACGGAATTTGTTCATTGAACCCGGGCGTTGATAGGCTTACTTTGTCTTGCGCAATGACGATAAATCGCAATGGGAAAGTCGTTGAACACGAAATATTTGAGAGTGTGATTCGCTCCAAAGAACGCATGACCTATCAAGAAGTCTATAAAATCATCGAAGAAAAAGATGAAGAGCTTTCAGTTCAGTATGCACATGTCGTTCCTATGATTAACCATATGGCTGACCTCGCGGGTATTTTGAAACAGAAGAGAGAAGATCGTGGAGCCATTGATTTCAATTTCAAGGAATCGAAAATCCTTGTTGATGAAAAAGGATGGCCAACTGATGTTGTCATTATGGAACGTACTGTATCAGAACGCCTTATTGAAGAATTCATGCTTGCTGCGAACGAAACGATCGCGGAACATTTCCACTGGCTTAAAGTACCTTTCATTTACCGAATTCACGAAGATCCAAAGGCTGAGAAATTACAACGCTTTTTCGAATTTCTAACTAACTTCGGCGTTGTTGTAAAAGGAACGGGGAATAAGGTCCATCCAAAAGCATTGCAGGAAATCGTTGAATCGATTGAGGGTCTTCCAGAAGAAACGGTTATTTCTACAATGCTTCTTCGTTCAATGCAACAGGCGAAGTATTTAGATCAAAGTCTGGGACACTTTGGATTATCCACAGAATTTTATACCCATTTCACGGCACCCATCCGTCGCTTCCCAGATTTGATTGTTCATCGCTTGATCAGGACATATCTAATCGAAAAAGATGTTTCGGCACAGACGCTTGCGCATTGGAGCGCGATATTATCCGATATCGCTGAGCATACATCTGAACGGGAACGTCGTGCGGTCGAAGCTGAACGCGATACAGAGTCATTGAAAAAAGCTCAGTTCATGCTCGATAAAATTGGAGAAGAGTTTGAAGGAGTTATCTCGTCGGTGACAAACTTCGGTTTGTTTGTCGAACTAGAGAACACAATCGAAGGACTTGTCCATGTCAGTCATATGACGGATGATTATTACCGATTTGACGATAGACAAATGATGATGATTGGGGAACACTCTGGTAAGCAATTTAGGCTTGGCGATGAAGTAACTGTGAAAGTGATTTCCGTAAAACCGGAGGAATCGGCAATTGATTTTGAAATCGTTGGGATGAAACAAAACGTTCGTCGTACACGTAAGGAATCGCCGAAAGTCATCCATGCAAAGAAAAGAGACGGTGACAGTAAACCCGGTGACAAGTCAAAAGATAAAAAGAAAACCGGAACATATAGCAAAAAGAAAAAGTTTTATGAAGGCGCGGCTAAAAAAGCGGGCGGAAAACCTAAGCCTAAAAAGAAAAAATAAAATTGGAGCGGTATAGGCCGCTCCCAAGTTAAGCCTCCGGCGGGATGTCACAAGTTTTGAAAGGTTACCTACCTGCGTCCTACAGGCACAAGTGCAATTCGAAATTGGGACGCCATTACGCCGGGGCGTAATGGATTAAGGGGTGAAAGAAATGGCGAAAGGCCAGGGGAAAGTAGTCGCTGTTAATAAAAAGGCGAATCATGATTTTGCAATAGAAGAAACGATTGAGGCAGGTATTGTCCTTCTAGGTACTGAAATCAAAGCAATTCGCAATAGTAAAGTCCAACTGAGGGACGCTTTTGTAAGAATCCGCAATAACGAAGCATGGATTACCAATATGCATATTAGTCCATATGACCACGGGAATCAGTTTAATCATGATCCGGTTAGGTCGAGGAAACTGTTGCTCCATAAAAAACAGATTAGCAAATTGATTGGACAAACGAAAGAACAGGGAACTTCAATTGTTCCGATTAAGATGTATTTAAAAGACGGTTTTGCAAAAGTATTAATAGGCGTAGGTAAAGGGAAGAAAGATTACGATAAACGCCAGGATCTCAAGAAAAAAGATGCAAAACGTGAAATAGATCGTGCTCTTAGAGATAAACAAAAGTATTGAAGTTTATGTAAAAATGAGGTATACTGATTAGTGTTCAAGTAGTTCAGAAGCCTTGAAAAAGGCCATCCTGACATCCCTTTGGGGGCGTTACGGATTCGACAGGGGTCGTCTGAGCTTGAGTTGCGCGTCGGAGGGCCCGGCTCCGTCAGAAACGGCACCTTATAATAACAGGCAAAACTAACAACAACCTAGCATTCGCAGCGTAAGCTGTTGAATCTGCCTTACACTTCCATCGCCCATGTGGCATTTGTAGGGCTCAACCTTTAGTGGGATACGACGGCTGTTGCCTCTTGAGGCAGCCGGAAGAGACTTCCAAGATAGCGTACATGACGCCCTGATTGCCGGCATAATGCCACGCGAATCCAAATAGACAATCTACACGCGTAGATGCTTAAGTGTTAGAGCCTCTGGACGTGGGTTCGACTCCCACCGTCTCCATATTTGTTGTCACAGCAACGTTTAAGCGATGTGTGGCATCATTATGGCAACAATATATATAACAAAGACGATTTCATCTTTTGATGAGATCGTCTTTTGTTTAGGGGATTTTGCGGTACCTAGTGAGTGCTGCCTGTGCACGGTGCAATTCAGACATGATTCAGAATTAATTCGAATTGTGTGATGAACAGGCAGACAAAACTATAATCCGCTACTCTTTTCCCACCAAACAAAAAGAACATTTCATTTAAAAATGAGAGGATGAGTAAAAATGGATAATTCACAAGAGAGAATCTGTAAGTTTCTAACTCAAAATAAGTTAAAATTCATCAGTGAAGATCAAGTAGCTAAAAAGTTCGCATACAAGAACATACTGACTTTTTACATTGGAAAAGAAGGATGGTCAGCCTATGGTATTGATGGAAGAGACTTTAAAGGTCGAAACCATCAAACATCTAAAGTTGGATTTCTTATTACTGAGTATAAAGATTCTGAAAAGGATATATATTAAAAAGTTGAATTTATGGGGAGGGGAAAGAGTTATTTAATAGAAAATAAAAGCAACATTTTATGATTAAGCCAAGAACACAATAAGGGGCTTTTTAAGTGGAAACTATATTTAGCGATTTTATTAAACATGAAACTGTTGATGAAGATGTTATTTTGAAGTATAAGGATAAACTTCCTGAAGAGTTAATAGAAACATGGGAAAAATATGGTTTTGGTAGTTTCGTAAATAACTATTTAAAAGTTATTAATCCAGACGATTATTTAGATATTTTAGAGAGAAGTTACCTAAGGTATGAGCAGGCGATTCCTATTTTTACAACTGCAATGGGTGATATTATAGTATGGGAAAAAGATAAGTATGTAAATTTATTAAACTTTAGGAAAGGATATGTTAATGTTGTTTCATCCGGATTTGAATTCTTTTTTGATGATTTAAAAGATAATGACTTTATGAACGATGAATTAATGTGGCAGCCTTATCCTGAAGCGACTAGTAAATATAGTGCCCCTAACTATGACGAGTGTTTTGGATACACCCCTTTATTAGGATTAAGTGGAACAGAAAAAGCTGGAAATCTAAAAAAAGTGAAACTAATAGAGCATATATTAATTGTCACTGAATTCATGGGTCCTATTGAATAACAAGAAACTCAGTTTTAGATAAGACGAGTCGAGTGAACAATGATTAACTCATAAACTAAGCTGGAAGATGTATTTTCTTCCAGTTTTTTTATATCTTTCATCCCTTTTTTATATTGTAATTATTAACTTTTAAACATAAGTCGTTACAGAAGTTGATGAAGTTACCAACACTCCAAGATAACATTATAATATTAAGAAGGTATAGGAATGTTATGGCTGGAGGATTATCTTGCATGAAATAAATTCAATAAAAAGAATCCAAGTTGTTGGTAGCAACAAGGATACGTTAGATAAATAATTTAATCATCGCGACGGTAATTCAACAAAAGAAACGATTTAAATCAAGTAAGAAATGTGGTAAGTACAGAGAAGATGGCGTCCATCTATTCCCCAATTTACCAAGATGTCGTCAACAGTTCACTAGGCAAAACTCAAAATAAACTAGATCTTTTATCTAACACTCATTACCAATTGGGTACGCCAAAGTATTTGATTCGAAATCGAAATGGACGGCTACTCGGCCGAAAGGAACTCAACAAACATATGAAGTTTTTAACAGCCAGTTTGGTAAAATTAAACCTAATCCTAGTTTTCCTATAGAGCGAAAAAAATTCAATGCAGATACAAGAGAATATTGGAAATTGAGAGTAGAAAATAAATAAATTGTAGAGAGGGATTGTATTATGAATAAAAAAAATTTAGAAATGAAAAAAAGACACGAAGCTCTTTATTCTGATGATGGAATTAACAATGAAGAGTTAATAGAAATAGAAAAAATGTTAGAAATAGAATTGCCAGAAACTTTTTGCGAAATATCAACATTTTTTAGTGGGGGATATTTGGGTAGTATAAGTAATTATTCTTTTTCCAGGGTAGGTAACAGCTTAAATATCATCGATGAAACGATTAGATTGAGAGAGTCTGTAAATTTGCCAACTAGATTTGTCGTTCTAGCTGAGCCATCAGAAAGTCTTATAGTCATGGATACAAAAAATACTCCTTCAGTTATTTGGTTTGATGCAGCGGAAATTTCTGAATTAGAAAAAAAATCTTTTACCTCAAAACCAGATGAATGGGAGACCTATGCTGATTATTTTAATGCACAACTTGAGGAAGAAGAGGAAGAGCAAGGGTTATAGGTTATACAGCTTAGAACACTTAAGGACGACAAAAAGTGTTAAACTCATCTTTGTTTCTTGTGGAAACTGGATTGATTTAGATACAAGCACCGAAATGGTTATGAACTGTATCAATAAAGAGAGTCGTTTACCAATTCCTGTTAGATTAGCAGATTTAGAAACACATAAAGTGAGAAAACAACTAACACAATGATGATTAGAGCATTAAAAAAAATTGTTACCTAGATTGGCTAATGCTAATCTAGGTTTTTTTATAGAAGAGGGCTCTGGCACCAATATTACAAAAGCTGATGATGTTGTAGAGAAGAAAAGTGATAGTATTGGTGACGTTGCGGGTAAGGTCACGGTAAATGGTATTTTGCATGATATAAACGCAATGCAAAATCCTAGTTATTGGTAGCAATAAGGAACCGTTAGATAAATAATTAAATCATTGCCGACGTTAATTCAACAAAGGAGCGTACTCCATCACGGATACGCTCTTTATTATATTTATAAAAAGAGTAGAACTCCTATGCATTTTGAGTCCTGTTATTCCACGAGACAAAAACACTCCGGATACTAATAAACAGAAACAACCAACATTTACAACTGTTTCTTCGTAACTCCAAAGTCAATCCCAAAAATGATATAAGGAATGGCCGATTTGATAAATTCCTCTGGCGCTATCTCCTTACTATATCTTTTCCACTCTACAGAAGCTCCATAAATTCCCCAGCTTAATATGACAGCAGTAATATTTAGAGCTTTATCCTCTTCAGTTTTATTTTGTTTTAACAGCATTTTATAAAAAATGATTTCAAGCTGCTCCCTAATGATACGGGCAATTGTATATTCGTATCCTCTATGACAACGACTGGATAATGATTTTTGAAAATTTGTAATCGCTTTGAAAATGTTAACCAGCATTTCTTCATTTAGTTCATTTTTTTGATAGTAGTCAAAATCCAAATTAACCAATAATACTTCCGATAATACCTTTTCCAATAAATCATATATATCTTCAAAATGATAATAGAATGTGGCACGATTAATCATAGCTTCAGCAGTAATATCCTTAACGGTAATATCCTTAAATTCAGTTTTACTTGATAGTTCCATAAAGGAATCCATGATTAATTTTCGGGTACGTTGAATTCGAGGATCCGTTTTTGGTTGAGTCATATTGATCTCCCTCCTACTTTTTAAACAAATTCTTCAATGTGTTGTATAAACGACATTTCCAACGAACTATTGGTGTTGATAATTTTCATTATGTTATAAGATTCAATTGTAAGCAAATAATCCACTTTCAAAGCGATGTTTAATAACCATGCATTGTAATCCATAATAGGGGGGAGTTGTTTGGTTAAAATCGGTATAGTTACTGGGAGCACAAGAGATGCAAGAGTGAATTTACAAATTGCAGAATGGAGTTTAGTATGAAAAAACCAGTGAACGTGAAGGGTTTATTTTCGTCAAACGGAATATACTAAAGCCGTTACGTCCAAATTAATAGATGTTATTGACTATCTAGTCGTTGAATGGAATTCTATCTTGTGTGAATGTAAACGTAATTATAAAGAAATGAGGGATGATCAATTGAAGAACAATAATAATATGATTTGTGATTTAGAAACTGGTGTATGCGGAGTAGCTGGAGAAGAGGAAATTGAAATCATCGATTTTAATCAACCAGAAAAAAAGATTAATCTTTATTATGTGACAGATCCCATTTGTTCTCATTGTTGGGCAATTGAGCCGACACTTCGTCGTTTTGTAGAGCAATATGGTGATTATTTTAATTTTCATACGGTTATGGGCGGTTTGCTGGAAAAATGGCATGATGGACCAATCGATCCTGCTAACGGAATATATAAACCAGCTGACGTTGCTGGTCATTGGAGAGAAGTTGGAGAACATTCAAGAATGCCAATTGACGGTACTTTAATGATTGATAATCCAGTTCAATCTTCTTACCCGGCTTCTCGTGTGTTTAAAGTAATCCAAAAAAATCATAATGATGCTACAGCATTTGAGTATTTACGCCGTGCCAGAGAAGCACTTTTCGCATTTAATCAAAATATTTCAGATCCATCGGTTATGATTGACATCGTAAATAAACTTGGTCTTGATGGAGAAGCCGTTGTAAATGAAGCCGAACAACCAATTGGACAACAATTATTAAATAAAGATTTTGAACTAGTTAGAAGCCTAGGTGCCAGAGGATTCCCTACAATTATCATGATGAATGAGGATAATAAAGGTGTGAAAATTGTTGGTGGACGTCCGTTTGAATACTATGTTGACGGATTAAAACAAGTGCTAAACACGGAAGAGCTTCAACCAAAACAACAACCATCCCTTTCTAGCTTGCTTGAAAAAGAAAAACTTCTATTTTCCAAAGAAATTGAAGTCATGTACGATCTTGAACAATCAGAGATTAACTCTTATATTGAAAAAGAGCTTACACCAGATCGTTATCAAACGCAGGAAATTCTAGGAGAATTCTATTTTACAACTACTAAATAGGTTGGACCTGTGCATCAAACAAAGACAAGCAATTCACAGATCTAACTAAACATACGGAAAACAGTGGTCTCCAATTTTTCTGACTTTCATTGTGATATTATACAATAGCAGTGAATTACCAAGTTTGTGCCGCATGCAGATACCTAAAGAGACGATTTCATCTATCCAATAGATGAAATCGTCTCTTTTTACGTATAAAGATTTTAACGACAAATTAAATGAAGTATACTTTGGTCAAGCAAAGAAAAACAATTCACACATCTGAATTCACATACAAAAAAGCGGTAATTCACCACGATTACATATTATATAAGCGTAGACTAGGTATGTACTGCGATTTCTAATTTCATTATTTTAGTAAGAATTCATTTAATGCTTGTTGTAAAGTACCAAAGGTTTTCGTGTCTTTATCAAAATTAATACCTAAACTATTCAACTGTCTAACAACATCTGGACGCAAGCCAGTAATGATTGTGCGACATCCCATCATGGAAGTACCGTAAATCGTTTTCATAAGATGTTCAATTACATTACTTTCCATACTTGCTATGCCAGATAAGTCAATGATTAATGTTTGAGTATGAAGTCTGTTAATCTCCTCTAAAACCTTTTCCTCTAGGATAGTTGTTCTAAATGTGTCCATTGCGCCAATTAAGGGAAGTATACATATGTTTGGCGTTATCGGAATAATGGGGACAGATAAATTTGCAACTATCTCCTTTTGAGCTAAAATCAGTGAATCTTTAAATGTTGAATAGCTAATAAAGAATGAATTTAAAAAGTCATCTATTTGGCTATTAAATTGTTTTTCCAATATGAAAACCATATCAATCGTGAAATTTTGCTCATCCTTGTTATATTCTTGTATGAAGTTCCAAAGAGTTCTGCGAATCGCTTGTACCCATTCCAGTTTAAAAGATAAAGCTATGGAATGTGTAGCCCATGCGATTCCTTCTTGTTTAGCAAATAACTGAAGTTCCTTAAGTTTATCGCCTTCAATGACATAGTTAACAAGTTTGTGTGCATTGTTAATGAGGTCAATTTCCCCAAATCTTAAAATATCATCAATTTTATCTCTTACATTTCCAGCTTGACCTAGTAATTGGTTTTCAAAAGCTTGTTTATGATTTTTAATATAAGGTTTAATATCCTCATCTATCCATACGTTTTCCAAAACTCTTCCTCCTCAGATAAATATCCCCTGATTCCTCTATTCCCATATATGTACATTTTAAACGAAAAAAACAATTATACCAACAATTAAACGGCGATCTGAACTAACACGTCCCATACCCGCTACTTTTTCGTCATATGGACAAACTAAATTTAAAAGCTTTGTTGGTCGCTTTGATGGTTTGGTGGGAAACCTTTCGATTGGTCGGCCACTTTGTGGGTTTCGTTGGACACTTGAAATTTAGTGCCTCTGCATCAAACAAAGACAAATAATTCATACATCCAAGTAAACATTCAAAAAAGCCGTAAATCGCCAACCTTTCTGACTTTCATTTTAGTATTATACAATTGTAATGAATTACTTGATTAGTGCCACACACGGGTACCGATTTTTAAGAACCCTTGCCTTATGCCATGGGTGCGTTTGACTTCTTTACGGAAGATATCGGTACTATGCTTAGCGCCGATGCGACAGCAACTGAGAGATTAGAAGCTGCGGCTTTTACTATCATTAAAGCTGCTAAAGCACTTGATACTTTGAATGATATTCGGAAATTCGGGGATAAGGTTAAGGATGTTGGGACGATTGGTAAAGGTAATGTAGATGACTTTTCAAAGGAACCTTTTTTACCAGATGAGGCATATGGTAAAAATTTTCCTAAATTCGTTGGACCTGGGACGAAGAGTCTTAACAAGTATGATGAATATGGTAATATTAAACAAACTAAGTATTACGATGATTATGGTAGAGAAAAGGGATGGGTTGATTTTACAAGTAATGGTTATCCTGACAATCATAGTGTTCCACATTGGCACGAAGTTCAATGGAATGAAAGATATCCTATAGGTGGTTATAAGATTGATCACCGTATGGATACGAACATCCCTTTAAAATGAAAGGTAGTTGAAATATGATTAAATTGCAAACTCCAGATGCCAATAACAACAGTAATTTTATCAAGAAATTATTTAGTGTGATTTGTACAGAAATGCGTGAAATATATTGGGGAGTTGGGGATATAGAGATAGTACCTCGATATGTGAGTGATGATCCAGGTTCTGGTCTTCATAAAAATGATGAAATTGCATGGAAGTTCGGAGAAAAAGTAGAAAGGGATAAAATAGTTTATTTGGAAGAAGCAAATCTCTTTGAAGTTTTAGACGATACTCAATCGATTAGGAACGGGGTTTTCGTTTGCTTTTTAAATAATAATCTCTATGATTATAACTTTCGTCCAAGGGTGGAAGTAAAAGAAATCAATAATATGCAACATCCATTAGCATATTTAGAAATTAGAATTTTAGATGGAGACTTATTTTTTATCTTGAGTAATGATAATAAGATAATAAGTAAATTAAAACATGAATTCTCTGAATCGCTTTTGGATTAAATCATAAACAATAAAACCTTGATTTAGATTGTACTTGCCTAGCAAAATGAGATACATATAAATTGGAAATTCTTTTGGTGGGAAATAGGGATGGTAAGATATGCATCCAGCAAAATTTCCAAATGAACACCAAGCTGGTATTCATGGAAAAGGTTCACCTTCACAACAGCCCTAAAACAGACGGTGTCTGCCCCTGACTCACCCAAATGCGAATCAGATGACTGCGTTGGCGCCAATTGCGTAGGATCTTATGACGATGGAAACATGGGTTTCAGATATTGAAGGGCTGTTTACAGATGTAGTTACTGCCATTAATTTTCCAGAGAATTAATTTCAGGTACCTATTTAACATAATAGGTACCGATTACTAACTATAGAACAGCGCATGACAAAACAATAGAATCTGGAAGGCCGTGGAATTGGAAGAAAGACTATGAGGAGTGAAGATTCATGGCAGTTTTTGTATTGATGTTGAAGGAGTTTGAGGACGAAGATAGGGTAGTATATCTGTATGGACCAAATGAGAATTCAATGGGGCAAATTGAATATGATAAAAAAAATAGGGTTATAAACAAGATTTATCCAATAAATTCACAGGAGTTTGCTGATGATTTCTTCTTTAAGCGGGCAGGAAGACGTCTTTCAAGAATGATTATTAAAGAGAATCAAAACTTTGTTGATCGAACAACTATAGAATCTTGATAAATGCTAATGATTTTGTGTTTTTTTAAGTGAGAGTCTTCTTTCGGTAAACAGATAAAAAATGCCAAAGCGCTTTGTAACCTTTTCATAGTCTATTACAGATAATGAAATAGATGTCGTGACAAAACTAACGGAGTTGTCTATTCAATTAGAGCAGCTCCTACTCGGTAGCTATCAAACCTTACTAATCAATAATAATTAGACAACGGAAAGTATAGAAAAAAGAGTTCCCTCATGTATCAAAGGAACATGGTTTTTCTATGTTGTTGATAATTATTTTAGATTTGCGGAGGAGTTTCCACTGGTAGGGGGGGACGACGTTAAAAGGGAATTATAGCAAATAACAGGGAGTAATAATGGCGAAAAAGGTGTTTTTGAATGGATTGTTGAGCCACAGGATATTCATTGAAAATGGTGTTATACCGGTAAGCCAAATCAAATCCCAAAATAGTAGGAGTTGAATAATATGAACTTAAAAGATTTAAAAAATCGACATATTAAGTATGACTGGAAAACTATTTTAGTAAAGACGTTATTTCTGACTATGCAGTAGAGTTGATGGAGATTGGTGATGAAAGTGGGTTTGTTAGTGAACTTGCATGGGGTGTATCTAGTGAAGATTTAGATAAAGTGATGTTAGAAATAAAAACTAATTATTTCCCTCAATTAGATGAAGAAAGCACGATATTAGTAGAGGAGAATAGAAAACTCAGATTTGTTTGTTTGTCTGGAATAAAAGAAAGATGTAAAGAAGATAATGAATTATTAAATAAAATTGCAGAGTTTTATGGAAATCATCACTACCCAGAAGATATGGTGAGTTTTGTTAATTATATGCCTCAAGAAGTCCCAACTACGAAAGAAAATATGGTAAATAGGTTAGATAGATTTTTAAAATTAGAGAGTGTGAGATTTAGTTAGCTATTTGACCAGTTTAGTAATCGTGTCTAATGGTTGTTACTACCACTTATGACGCCAGATTTTTTTAGAACCAGGCACTTTGTAAAGTTGGAAATTCCTACGCTCGGACATTCTTGATAAGACATCTACATCCAGACGACAGAAGGTGTGGATATCCATCTTAATGCGTCGGATATATGTCACGATTCATTATCTACATGTTAAACTAAAGGCAGATGAATTTCGAGGAATAGGTGAACTATTCTTAGAATACACAACAAGTTTATTGATATTCATCGAAGCAGATGCCAACCGGTTATGGTTTCAGTGATTGTACACATATGTGAATGAACGTGAATGTTTAAAAAAGGTAACCTGTAAGGGTTACTGAGAAAATAATAGGTGGTGCTTCCATGATTGGCATGGGCTATCGGACGATCAAGACTGCTGTCGGAGCAGGGCTGGCAATTTGGATCGCGAGTTTATTGGATTTGGAATTTGCAACGTTTGCAGGAATTATTGTTATTATGTGTATCGAGAAAACGAAGAAAAAGACATTAATTACAATGAAGGATAAATTCTTTTCCTCTCTCTTATCCTTGATGATTGGTGCTTTGTTTTTTGAAGTATTAGGTTATCATCCCATTGTCTTTTCCTTATTTATTTTATTGTTTATTCCAATCCTAGTAAGAGTTCACATCCAGGCTGGTTTTGTCACAAGCATGGTTGTCGTATTACATGTTTATACGGTTGAGGATGCTACCTGGGCTCTGTTTCTGAACGAGGTCTATATTATTTTCATCGGTATGGGAATTGCTCTTCTCGTCAATAGTTTCATGCCAAATTTCAAGCGAGATATTGAAAACTTTAAGAAGGAGATTGAACAAAAGTTTGAAATTATTCTCTTTGAATTCTCTGCCCATTTAAGGGATAGTGAGCGAAACTGGGACGGGAAAGAAATACTTGAGGTTGAAGATTTGATTAATCAATCCAAAAACGTTGCCATTCAAGATGAAGAAAATCGTCTGTTGCAAAAACGGAATATAGATTATTATTATCTGGAAATGCGAGAGGATCAACTGGAACTCTTAAAACATATGATGAAAATCGTTGCTATTTTCTCTTCTTCCAGCCTAGACGTCAAACAGAAAGAAATGTTTGCAGACTTCTTGGAGAAATTAAGTCGGAACGTTCATTCAGGAGATACAACAGACATAACATTAAATGAGTTAGAGGAATTAAATGCCTTAATCGGCGAGATGGAGTTGCCGAAGACAAGAGAAGAATTTGAAATACGGGCGAATTTATTTTATTTGATTTTTGAAATGAAAAACTACTTAAACATAAAGAGAAAACTTTTTACAAAAAGAAGTCGATAGGGGAAGAATCCTGAGAGAGAGTATTCAAATGATTCATCACGATTTTATTAGGCAGCTTGTAAGGTCTGGATTCGGTATTGCACCGGGTTCAGGCCTTTTCGTTTTGCCTTGATTCGTTTGTGATGAGTGGTGGCACCCTCCATTCATGTACATAATGGGTAGTTGCGGTATAATACTAGTTGGTGAATATATAGAATAAGTCTACGAGAATGATAGCAAAATCCCTTGAGGCTTAATTTTAAAACACATTGAAAATAGAAACGAAAGTAGTGAAACGTATGGCAATCGCATCGCATTCCGTAAACATTTCAGCATCGGTAGAGAACGTATGGGAATATGTTAGTCACATTGAAAACTGGGCAACGATGGTTCCAGCTTATAAGGAGCATGAACAAATTGATGAACAAAAGTCGGTTTGGACATTTGAAGGAAACTTCAAGGGCCTAAAAAAGACGGTAAAAATGGAATTAGACATTACTGAATTTCACGCGCCATCGACGATTCGTTTTGAAATAAAAGGGTTAACGGATAAATTCACTGGGAGTGGACAGTTTACTGCCGATGAAACAGCAGAGCAAACAACGATGACAGGGACAATTGAGGTAAATGCGGGTGGCTTATCAGGTGCAGTGTTGTCACCTGTTCTTAAAATGGTATTACCGAAAGTAACATCACGCTTAACAGAGAAAATTGCGCGTCAAATTAAACAAGACAAGGTGCTTGTCTAATCTACTTTTCTATATCTGAACACAAGAATAGCTTCAAAGTAAATAAAAGAGTGCCTGCCGGCCATACGGTTTACATTTGTATGATTGGCAGGGACTCTTTATTTTTTCCTTAATTCCCAGTTTTATACTGCGGGAAACCATTTGTTTCATTCTTTTTTGAAAATATATACTTCCACGACAAGTTTGAAGTGATTTTGTGTCTTCTTATCGAAGCAACCTGCCTTGATTTCGGAATAACAACTTACCTATAATTTGGTCGTATTGTTAAGCGGAAAACAATAGTTCATTAAATCAGCGGCAGTCTAGGAGTTTTTTTCCCTAGGCCGCTTATTTTATCCTAATTGTTGTTTTCTTTTTATGGCAGTAGCAGCAATTTGCATGACCATCATGGCTAAGTTAATTACAATCAGCCCCACTATTGCTGATGAAAAGCTATCTGTTGCATCGTAAATCCATCCAAGAATAAGGGGGCCGGTTGCCCCAATTACATAGCCTACTGATTGAGTCATGGCAGACCAAGCAGCCGCTTCCTGAGGACTGTCGGTAGCATCCAAAGGCAGTAGTAGATTGAGAGAAAATAATCCGCCGGCGCCTATTCCAATAAAGAACGTGGCAACTAAGGGTTCAAATGAGTACGCAAGCATCACAATCCCGACCAGTTGCAACAGCGCTGAAACCATTAGCCAAAGGCGACGGGAAGGGAATTTACGAAGTAAGATTGGCAGAACAAGACTTACGGGAATCTGAACAACGACGAAAATCGTAAGCGCGCTTGCAGCGTAGGACTTACTATAGCCCATCCCTTGAATAATCTCTGGCAACCAAGCTGTGAATGAATAGAATAGCATGGCCATAAAGCCAAACGTCAGTGTAAGAAGCCAAGCTTTCTTATTTGTCCATGGCATTCTCGTCTTCGTGCCGGTTGAAGCAAGATGATCTTGCGGTTTAATATGTCGCATAACGAACAACCACCATAACAGCACTGCAACGAATGCGAGTAACCCCCATATCCCGAGAGCGTTCTGCCAAGAGTTCATACTACTCTGCATCGGTACGATTAAGCTCGAACTTAATGCTGCTCCTAGAGTAAGCGCAACCGTGTATATCGCAATCATCGAGGGTACATGCTTAGGGAAGTGGCGCTTAATAAATCCTGGAAGAAGCGGTCCGGCAAATGCAATCCCTATACCTGCTATCAAAGCAGTAATTAACAAAAATGAGGTTGAATGCGTGAAGAACCTAAGAATAGTACCGACTCCGATGACAAGGAGCGACCATCCCAATACCCGCTCAATACCCCACTTTCCGCTGAACTTTACGGCTAGAGGAGCGAAGAGTCCCATGCAAAGAACAGGGATTGAGGTCAGTAAACTTGCTACGGAGGCGCTCATTCCTAAGCTGGTTCTAATCGTTTCGAGCAATGGAGCGATTGAGTTAATTGACGGACGCAAGTTCAAAGATGCAATAAATAAAGCTATTATCATTAAAATATATCTTTTTTTCATGAAAATTTCATCTCTCCTTATGAGATATTATTATAAATTAAAATTTACCATCCCTATAATCGCTATAAGCTTGTTTGATCTCTTGTTCGGTGTTCATGACGAAGGGGCCTCTTGCAACGACAGTTTCGCGAATCGGCTCGCCGGCATACAACATGACACGCATGTTGCTGCGTGCTTCAATCTTTATTTCGCTCCGCTCGGCAGTTCCCGCAGATCCCATCCATAATACCTGGCCTTGTTTCCCTAGTGTACTATCGGACCCAAAGGAGCCTTCGCCTTCCAAAATATACAGAAACCCGTTGTAGGACGCTGGAAGTTCATACTTGTAGTTTGCGCCCTTCTCCATATTGATTTCAGCCATCGTAATAGGGATAATATTTAATGTATCTGAGTCCTGTTCGCCAACTGATCCGGAAAATAGACGGATTTCAGTCCCATTTTCATGGATGACAGGCATATCGGTCTTCCGCAAGTCTTGGTATCTGGAGGGTGACATCTTCTGTTTCGAGGGAATGTTTACCCACAATTGAAGAAGGTTTACTGTCTCGCCCTTTGCCGCGTCCTCGAGGTGTTCAACGCCACTGCCCGCAGTCATCCATTGTGCATCTCCGGCATGAAGTACACCTGTTCCATGCTTGCTGTCATAATGGTTAAGGTTGCCGTCAATCAAAAAAGTGACCGTCTCCATTCCTC
Source organism: Sporosarcina sp. Y352 (assembly GCF_056786535.1). Lineage (NCBI taxonomy): Bacteria > Bacillati > Bacillota > Bacilli > Caryophanales > Caryophanaceae > Sporosarcina > Sporosarcina sp. Y352. The sequence continues at coordinate 111,292 of NZ_JBXCJE010000008.1, read as the reverse complement.
GATGAGGATGCTTGCCAAATACTCCGCTGCGCATATGGTCATGTGCCATGAGCAGAAAAGGATCATGCGCTTCCCAATGACCGGGTTCAATTATCCATGCCATTGTATGAATGTCGCTATTTCGTTCGAAGGTAGGGGTGCGGACACTTTCTATATCTCTACTAAATACATCTAGATTTGTCATCATAATCTTCCTTCCGTAAATTATTTATTACTAACTAACAAAGGTGTTAGGTGGTATGTATTCATTATGCAGTGAATCGAATGATTTAAAAAGTACGCACAATAATGAAACCGCGTATCTTTAAAGTAACCTTGCGGGTTAACAAAGCCTCTGGACGCCTTTACAGCGTATTAAAATTGAAATTACGATACAATGGGTTGGACAACAGCTTGGGGGAATCAAAAATGGATGAAAAACCAGATAATTGTAAAGTCGCGACAACGTTGGATATGATTGTGGGCAAGTGGAAAATCGCCATAATGCTTCATTTGCTTCATAACGGGACGATGAGGTTTAGTGAATTACGAAAAGTGATGCCCGCCGTTACTCCAAAAGTGCTCACTTCTCACTTACGAGAGTTGGAGGAGGAAGGAGTAATCTTGCGGGTAGTTTACCCTCAAGTTCCTCCGAAGGTTGAATATTCGATGACCGAATACGGGGAATCGCTCCAGACGGTTCTTGATATGATGCATGACTGGGGAGTGTCACATATGGAACGAAAGCAAGGGTTGCAATCGCGACAACTGTTTGAGAATGACAATGGTTAACAATTGACACTTACTTTTAATACAGGAGTGTGCAGAAAGTCCCAGCACCTGACAGGATACCATTACGATAAGGATAAAACCCTTGATAAATAAGGATTCCCCCCATTTTGAAGTGACCCCGAAAAGTTAGACAGCTATATTGTTAGGCAACTTGTAAGGTCTGCACACGGTATTGTACCGGGCTCAGGCCTTTTAGTTTTGTCTTGATTCGTTGGTGATTAGTGGTGGCAGTCTTCACTCATGTACATAATGGGCAGTTGCGGTATAATACTGGTCGGTGAATTTAAAGACTAAGTCTACGAGAATGATAGCAGTAGATTCCCTTGAAACTTAATTTTAAACCACATTGAAAATAGAAAAGAAGGTAGTGAAACGTATGACAATACTTTAGTTACATTGAAAACTGGGCAACGATGGTCCCAGCTTATAAGGAGTATGAACAAATTGATGAACAAAAGGCGGTTTGGACATTTGAAGGGAACTTCAAGGGCCTAAAAAAGACGGTAAAAATGGAATTAGACATTACTGAATTTCACGCGCCATCGACGATTCGTTTTGAAATAAAAGGGTTAACGGATAATTTCACAGGTAGTGGACAGTTTTCTGCCGAGGAAACAGCAGGGCAAACAACGATGACAGGAAGTAAATGCGGGTGGCTTATCTAGGTGCTGTGTTGTCACCTGTTCTTAAAATGGTGTTGCCGAAAGTTACATCACGTTTAACAGAGAAAATTGCGCGTCAAATTAAACAAGACAAGGTGCTTGTCTAATCTACCGTCATTCAGAAAGGTGCCTGGTTCGAATACAATTCAGAACTATTTTGGATCCAGGCACTTTAACTCATTCTGGGAAGCGGTCTATACAATCTTTCTTTACCTGAATACGAGAATAGCTTCAAAGTAAATATAAGAGTGCCTACCGACCATACGGTTTACATCTGTATGGTTGGCGGGTACTCTTTATTTTTTCCTTAATTCCAAATCGTATACTGCGGACAACCATTTGTTTCGTTCGTTTCTGAAAAAATAAAAGTCTATGGCATTGAAGTATTGCCGGCAATTTCACAAGACAATTTTCAGGTACCTGTGCACGAAACTATTCTGGTAAATCACTACAATTACATATTTATGAACTGGAGATTAGATAGGTACATGATAATCTAATCTCTATTGGTATTATATACAATTGTGTTCGTCGTTGTTTGTTGCAAAGCTACCGTAGGCTTATTCAATAAAATTACGACATTTTTTCGAATTAACTTCTGTAAACTGTTTTATAATCGTTTTGCTTCTTCTCAACATATAATGATGAGAACTTAATTAAAAGGAGTGAAATAACATGGGTTATTTCCCATCAGAGGGGACAATGAGACCTCAATCTCCTCCCCCCTCCTATAGACCATCAAAACCTTCTACATCGTATATTATCGACTGCCAATATCAATATACTTATGTATGGCTTAATAATGGAGAACAGTTCTGGTTCTACCCAACTCGCGTGGAGTATGAAGGAGCAACTGGATATAGATGGAACGGCGCGGTCTGGGTTTACTATGCAATTGATGCAAGAAATATAGATGCTGTAGCTTGTCCTCCTATCCCAACACCATACTAAAATATTGAAAAAGTCTTAACTTGATTAGTATTAAAATATAACATTATTCAACATACTTAAAGTTTTGGAGGTATTGTATGACAAATTTTTATTCTTTTCATGGAACTGTCATGGTGATTGGTGATTTTTTAACAGGTCAAAATGGTGAAAGTGAAGGCTGTTATAAATTATTTACTGTTGAAAATGAATTGGGTGCAATCGTAAACTTCGTCGTTTCACCCTCTACTTACTTTGTTGACCATGAAATGATAGTAGTAGGAGATCGTTTGGCAGGATATTATGACGGAGATGCACCTGCTCTCCTTATTTACCCACCACAATATCAGGCACTTGTTATGGTAAAAGATAACCCAAATCAAAATGTAAAAGTCAATTACTTTAATAACCAATTAGTGAGTAGTGACGGACAATTACAATTAAATTTATCTCCATTTACCCAAATAATATTAACAAACGGGCAACTCTTTTCAAGATATCCGGCGAACCGTGATCTAATTGTTATTTATGGACCTACAACCAGAAGTATCCCTGCTCAGACCACACCCTATAGAATAATCGTTATGTGTTAGGCGTAATATTATTTAAAACTCGTTCAGTTTATGGCGAGTTTCAAATAATATTTTGTTCTTTCCACAACCCTATAAAATTGATATTCCTTCTTCATACGAATAGGACAGGTTTTGAAGTTATCGCTCCTTTTTCACCGCGTTCACATAAGTACATGAGGCTTTCACCTCATACTGCGTTCCAACCAATCCAAAAAACCAATCATTTTGAACCTGTTCCCATTCCTCGCTCTTGTTCAGTTCAACAAGTAATGCTCCCCTTGTCTCAATCACTGGGCATACAACCGTTGTTGTACCAATTACTTTTTCTTGGCCAGTTGATCAGTCAGTCATCACCAAATTACAGTCAATTCGTTTTGCCTCTTGATCGATGACACTTTGATAACGGTAAATAAATTACTTTTAATAAAAAAAACGAGTACCAGGTTCTAAATTAATTCAGAGTTGAATTAAAACCTGGTACCCTTCACTTACACTCAAAGAATACTTTTCATCGTGGGAGAATATATACAGAATAGGAAGCTAGATATTTACTTTCTGGTGAAGGGAGAATTTCATGAGTAATTTAGTAAATGACAATCTGTATGAAACGAGAAATAACTTAGTAAAGGAGATTACTTCATTAAGTAATTCTCAATTTAATGGTAGGCTTGGTATGAATATGTGGAGTATAGCACAAGTTTGTCATCACTTAGTTTTAGTGGAACAGGCAACAATAAAGGCTATTGCATGGGGATTAAAAAAGGTTGATAATACTCAAACAGAACGTAAAAATGTTCATTATTTGTTGGATCGAACGAAAAAGTTTAAAGCTCCTGAAATCGTTGAACCAGATGTAGAACCATTTGAAGTTCAGTCAATCATTGATTTGTTAAACGATTCGAGAAAAAAACTTCTGACATTCCTTAGTACAATAGAAGATAAATATTTATTGGTGGAAAAATCATTTAAGCATCCTGCCTTAGGTGAATTACCACTTGACCAATGGATTGAACAGATATATTTGCATGAACAGCGACACACAGAACAAATAAAAGAGATAAAATTACTTTTAGATGCGAGGCACTAAACTTATGATTATCAAAAGATTTCTGTTTAAGTAAAGTAGAAAAAGAATTTTAACTTTTGAAGAAATGTACTTAAAGTAACGGGCTCTATGATAATACCCCTCCTTATGTAAATACTCTAACCCTTCTAATATATCGTTAAAAATAAGCCGTAGTCGCTCATAATCTGTGGAAAGCTATGGCATTAGACTTATAAGGCTAGTTTTCGACATTTTATTATGTCACACAATTTCATTGGGTTTTTAAAAGAATAGTAGCACAAACCATGGCCATGGTTTGTGCTACTATTTTTAATTTGTTTAATACGCCTTTATTTTTGACTACGAATCTGTCATTACTTAGAGTTGATAGAGGTCGAATCTCTGTTCTCTATGGCTGTTGTGAGCGAAGTAGCTCATTCATCATACGGTCGTATTTGCATGTCATCAAGCATATTACACAAGCTTTCTAGTGCTTTTTCTGGATTATTGTAATATGTGCTGCCTTGTAGGCCCCGTTTTGTATTAATTCCAAATCGTATACTGCGGATTTACAGTTGTTTCATTCATTTCTGAAAATATAAATGTCCATGGCATAGAAGTATTTCCGGGAATTTCACAAGGTAAGCTAAACGTAGCATTGGCTTGTTGTTTGCCTTGTTCATTATAGGAAATGACTGTATTGTCAAAGCGGAAATTTATCTCCTCGAAATTGTGAATGAGTACGGTAATCAGCTGTTCACCTCTATGATTGCGAGCTTTCCATAAGAATGACAGATGGAGGCCGTCTTGTAGCTGTTTTGTTTGTTGTAGGAAATGATGCATCATTTTTTCGCGATCAGTAGGGGCAATTGTTTTGTCCCATGCAGGTTCAAAATAGAGTTTTTGCATCGTCGTGGTCATCCACCTACCTCTCAATATCGTTGGCGAACTCTTTCTCCGTACTTCCGGCGGGAACGCTCTGAAATGATTGCAGTGATTTTAGCGAAGATTTCTCTGATCTCCAGTTTTTTGGGGGAGACGCGGAACCTATCTCCGTGTCCCGTGCTGTATTTAGTCTAATTCTGATTCTAAAACTGGTTGTAATAAAAGACGGACTTCATCCGTTGATTTTGTATTCATTAATTGGTTTCTCAGTTCGCCTGCGCCACTAAATCCTCGAACATAGATTTTGAAAAAACGATGAAGTTGCTTGAATGAACGCGGTTCGATTTCTGTTGAATATTTATCGTGAAGTTCTAATTGTAAAAGTAATAAATTGAGAAACTCTTTTACACTATGCTCTTTAGGTTCTTTTTCAAAAGCAAATGGATTTGTGAAAACGCCGCGGCCAATCATGACACCGTCAACGCCGTATTGTTCTACTAATTTTAACCCGGTTGCACGGTCAGGAATATCTCCGTTAATGGTTAGTAACGTATTTGGAGCGATTTCGTCTCGTAGTTTTTTGATTTCGGGGATTAGTTCCCAGTGTGCATCTACTTTACTCATCTCTTTTTTTGTACGAAGGTGAATGGAAAGATTCGCGATATCTTGTTTCAATATATGTCCTAACCACTCGCGCCACTCGTCCACAAATGTGTAACCCAATCTGGTTTTAACACTAACTGGTAAGCCACCTGCTTTTGCTGCTTGAATAATTTCTGCTGCAACTTCAGGATGCCGTATTAATCCAGAACCTTTGCCATTGGCTGCGACGTTTTGTACTGGACATCCCATGTTTAAATCGATACCTCTAAACCCGAGTTTTTTCATATCAATACTCATCTGTTTAAAAAACTCAGGTTTATTGCCCCAAATATGAGCGACAATCGGTTGCTCATCTTCTGTGAAAGTTAATCGCCCACGTACACTGTCTCTTCCTTGAGGGTGACAATAACTTTCTGTATTTGTGAATTCTGTGAAAAATACATCGGGTGCTGCTGCTTCACTAATGACGTGGCGAAACACAACGTCTGTGACATCTTCCATTGGTGCTAATATAAAAAACGGCTTCGGTAAATCAAGCCAAAAATTATCTTCGTTACTCATTATATATCCTCCTGTTGCAACAAAAAAAACAATATTCATCTATTGCAAGATCTTTTACTCATCATATATATTATCATTTATTGTAGTTGGATGCACTGATACACTTCCCGAATACTCGCCTCTCGTTTTTACTCAAGCACCCATTAGCTTGGTAGGCTATCTAGAGGAATTGCTGTCTTTGAAGAAAAGGTCGTAAGGAAAGGAATATCTATCTATATTACAATCAGGCGCGAAAACTGGATAAAAACTGCGTCCTCCAGAATCGGGACCGATTGGAGAGGATTCGAAATGCATATCTCTTTGGAAATAGGGCAATAAATAGTGATGAGATAGAATGATTTATATTTAACCAAAAGGTTGAATACGAATGTGAAGTTTGTTATATTTAACTACATGGTTAACCATGATGAAAATCAATTAAATGTAATTTTTCAAGCTTTAGCTGATCCAACAAGAAGAGAAATCGTTCATATGATGGCTCAAAAAGCAAGGACAGTTTCAGAGTTAGCAGAGCCTTTTGATATGTCTTTAGCAGCTATATCTAAACATATAAAGGTTCTGGAACGAGCAAATTTAGTAGAGAGGAGTGTAACGGGAAGGACGCATATCTGTAGCTTAAATGCAGAGTCATTGTCTCAGGCTACTGAATGGCTCCGTTTTTATGAAAAGTTTTGGAGTAATCGTTTTGATATTCTGGAAAGTGAGTTATTGAAAGCCAAGAAGAAGGAGCACTAAATCATCGGAAGGGGAATTTTATGAACAACATCTCAACTACATCATTAGTAATGAAAAGAGAATTTAATGTAAAACCTGAAAGAGTTTTCGACGCATGGCTGAATCCAGAAATGATGAGAAAATGGTTTTTTACATTGGAAGGCACGAATAAGGTGACGCAAAATAATCCTCAAGTAGGCGGTACTTGGGAAATTGTTGACCATCGGGAAGGACAAGATTACCGTGCGATTGGGGAGTACCTTGAAATTGATCCTCCGAAAAAAATCGTATTCACCTTTAAGATGCCACAATTCAGCGAATTAGAAGATACGATTACAGTTGAGCTAAAAGAACTCCAGCAAGGCTGTGAGATGACGTTCACACAAGCGATCCATGTTTCTCAAGAAGAGAATTGGACAGAGTCCGATATCGAAAAAGCTCTTGGCGAAACGCATGATAGCACTGAACATGGCTGGAATTATATGTTTATGGGGCTTAAGGAATTATTGGAGACAGGAAAAATTAGCTATACAGGTTAAGAAACATTTTAGACCTTAAAAGCTGTGTCAATGAACGTGTTTAATGAACAAATGGGTGTCGTTTGATTCAAGATGAGAAGTTACTCGAGTTTTCATTAACATTCGCTCTTATATTTTTGGGGTGTAAACAGGTAGTTGAAACAAGGTAACAACAATAAAGTCTATGTGAAGAAGGGAAAGTTAAATATGAAAAAGGTTACACCATTTTTAATGTTTCAAGGCGGTATTGCAGAAGAGGCTATGAATTATTACATATCACTCATCGAGGATTCAGAAATCAAAAGCATTACTCGATACGGGGCTGATGGACCTGGAAAAGAAGGTACAGTTGTACAAGCTGTATTCTCGTTAAAGGGGCAGGAGTTCATGTGTATCGACAGCCATGTTGATCATGAATTTGCGTTTACCCCGTCTTTTTCTATCTTTCTAACGTGTGATACCGAAGAGGAAATTGACAGCCTTTATGATAAAATGATGCAAAATGGCACAGCACTCATGCCTATCAATAACTATGGGTTCAGCAAAAAATTCGGATGGCTGAATGACCAGTTTGGCATATCCTGGCAGTTGAACTTACCAGAGTAATCTGGTTGCAAATGATATATGAGATATTTCACAAACGAGCATGATTGAAATGATTTTGTGTCAGAAACAGGCCAGAATGTGATATACCGCTAAGAAGGAAAAAGAATTAATAATAATTGTATTTGAGCCACAGGGTTATTTTATATAACTTTTTGGCTTTTTTGTATTATGCATTATACTAAACAACTATTTAATTACTTCTCTTGGGGAAGTGATCAAATGGGATAACTAATTAATTTTAGGCACCTTTGCGTTGCACAAAGACAACAACTCAATAAACATGAAAAAAGCACAGATGCCCCAGTTCATTCTATTATTAAGAAGTAGCAGAACGGAATATCAAAGCATGTGAATGTGACTAAATTGACCTAGTAAATTCTTGGTTGTATGATGTTAATCCTTTTCCTGCATAACTTAGTGAGAATAAGGGAAAGTAATGATAGACACTGCTTAAAGTAAACATAGCACTGTTAAAAAGGCATAAATAATCGTGTGTATGATTAGTTTTTAATACGATAGCCCCAAAAAGTATAGAAAGGTGATGAATAAGATGGGTGTACATCAATACTTTAAAAGCTTATCTGATTTAGAACAAATTATTCGTTGTCCAGGAAAGTTTAAATTTCAGGAGCATTCTGTCGCCAGTCATTCATTTAAAGTTACGAAAATTGCTCAATTTCTTGGAACAGTCGAAGAGGAATCTGGACAGAAAGTGGATTGGAGAATCTTATATGAAAAGGCATTGAACCATGATTACGCGGAACTTTTTACAGGAGATATAAAGACGCCTGTAAAATATGCTTCGAAAGAGTTGAAGCAACTATTCAGTGAAGTAGAGGAAGAAATGACAAGAAAGTTTGTAGAAAAGGAATTACCATATGAGTTTCAAGCCATTTATTTGGAGCGACTTAAAGAGGGTAAAGATGAGACATTGGAAGGGCGCATATTATCTGTTGCTGATAAAATAGATTTGCTTTATGAAGCATTTGGTGAGATTCAAAAGGATAATCCAGAGCCATTGTTCATAGAGATATACGAAGAAGCATTAAGGACAATACTGCTGTTTCAAGATATGAACTGTGTAGAATACTTCCTAGAACATATTCTAACGGATATGCTGAGTGAACGATTTACTGAACATGGCGAGTTGACGGGTATTGCAATGCGGATAATTGAAGAACATGGAGGTTGAAAAAAATACATAAAAATAGCCAGTTCTAAAGCAAACCAACGTACAATGCTAAACTTCCATAATGGGGCTAATTTCTTGAATAACACTTAATGAACCTCCCACGACTGAAGTCACGGGTGTTCTCGGCATAATCATAAAATAAAGTAGATATGTATGTTAAACTATAATTAGAATTATGAATTAATTTGTGTAGTAATAAAAAGTGGGAAAAATAACGATTAGGGAAAAGGGGATTGAAAATGAATGTAAGATTTCCAATTGGGGAGTTACAAGTTCCAGAAAAGGTAAAGTTAGAAAACATTCAAGAATGGCTAAAGGAAACTGCTACTTACACGAATCGGTTAAGAGAAACTATTGACTCATTAAGTGATGAGGAGTTAAGCAGAACCTATCGTGAGGGTAGCTGGACAGTTCGTCAACTTGTTCATCACATTGCAGATTCTCAGTTGAACATGTATCAACGTTTGAAGTTGGCATTAACAGATGAGAATCCAACAGTACCAGATTTTGATCAAGAAAAGTGGGCAATTCAACCGGATACAAAGCTTCCTGTAGAAAGTTCTATTAAGATGCTAGAAGGTATAAATGAGCGCATCGTATCTTTAGGAAATAGCTTAACTGAAGCGCAATTAGATCGAGTTTTTACTCACCAGAAAAACGGTGAAATAACGGTTGCAACAAAAGTTGCAAAATTAGCTTGGCACGAAGAGCACCACTTAGCCCATATAAAAATCGCATTATCAAAGTAATATAGTATGTATGAAATTGGCTTGTCGAACTTCGATAAGCCAATTTATTTTTTAAAAAGTAAGGAATTATAAAATGTGCCATAAGATTATTAAAGGTGAAATATATAGATGGTGAATGAGAAAACGAACAATTCATAGGATGCATAAAGTATCGAATGAAATTAGAAATTGTAGTAAATAATCCTCCCATATAATTGTATCGTCCTTTTCAGGTTCATCGGACCATCGATTGTTGAATAACACAGGAGGTTTTCAAGAAAAATATGGGGGAAAAGATGAAAAAAACAATAAGAGCAAGTGTGTGTGATAGAAAAGGGCTCTAATTGTGACCAAAAATAAAATTAAAAGGTTTTCATAATCGGGCACTTTTCTAAAACAGGATTGACAACCTTGTGTATGAACCATATAATACACTTAATGTGTATGAACCACTTAGTACATACACTAGAAAATCATGTGTATGCACCCAAGAACGTATAGGAGTTGTTTCGATGAATGTAAATTTTAACAATCGCGACCCGGTCTATTTGCAGGTTGTTCGGTATTTTAAAGAAAAAATTGCAATAGGCGAATTAGTACCTGGTGAAGAAATACCATCTAGACGGGAGTTGGCAAACAGGGTGAAGATAAACCCTAATACCGCACAACGAGCGTATAAGGAAATGGAGGAACAGGGTTTGATCCATACCGAACGGAATCATCCGAGCAAAATAACAACGGATGAAAAGATACTAGGTAAGGTTAGAGAAGAGTTGCTTGTTGAGGCAGTTGAAACGTTTGTAACATCCGTTCGGTCTATTAAAGTTCCAGTTGATGAATTATTGAACTTGGTAAGAACAAAGTACACAGATAATAACGATGATAAGGGGGTATAAAAATGATTGAAGTAAAAGAGATTACAAAGAACTATGGCCGGAAAAAAATATTAAAAGGTGTGTCTTTTACAGCCAACAAAGGTGAAATAACTTGTTTACTTGGAATTAACGGTGTTGGCAAAACAACCATTTTAAATGCCATTATGGCACTTACCCCGATTAACAAAGGGCAAATATTAATCAACGGAGAAACCATTAATAAAAACATGTTTGAAAAAATCACTTTTATTCCTGATGCAATAACGATGCTGCCACAGATGAAAATCTCTGAGGCAATGGATTTTATGAATGATTTTTATACATGTTGGAACCAGAAACGTGCAACAGAACTGCTTGGTTTTTTAAGATTAAATGAGCAGGATAGAATATCTTCCTTATCAAAAGGAAATACGGCAAAGGTCAATTTGTTACTGGGTTTAGCAATGGATGTTGACTTTGTATTAATGGATGAGCCATTTTCAGGAATTGACATGTTTAGTCGTGAAGAAATTGCCAAAGTGTTCACGAGTCATTTAATTGAAAATAGAGGCGTTATCATAACGACACATGAAATAGGTGATATCGAACATTTAATCGATAAGGTTGTGCTATTAGATGAAGGGATTGTTATCAAGGAGTTCAGCGCGGAAGAAGCTCGTGAAAACGAAGGGAAATCTGTGGTGGATGTTATGAGAGAGGTGTATCAGAAATGAAGAGCTACTTGAAGCTGGTCAATTTTGAATTCAATCGTTTTGCAAAAATATTTGCAGTCCTACTAAGCATTACGCTAGTTGTACAAATTGCTGGAGTCATTGTGTTGTCGAAAATCTACCTAAACATGGCCAATGAAAAAATATATGAGGAGTTTATGCCCAAAGCAGAATTCTTATTAAACTATGGCCAAATGAGTTTCCTGGCGGTTATCAGAAGCGTATGGTTCCTTGGTCCAATCGCTTTATGTATTGCCGGTGTTGGGTTCTATATTTTCCTGATCTGGTATCGCGATTGGTTTGGAAAAAATACATTTATTTATCGATTATTAATGCTACCAACAACTAGATTGAATGTTTTCTACGCAAAGATAACAAATATTCTACTAGCGACGTTTGGCTTTGTGGCATTTCAACTTATTTTGATTCCAATAGAGACAATGGTTTTTAGATGGATGCTGCCAAAGGAATTCCGAGTGGATATGAGCGTCAAAGAGATTGTTAGCAGCATGCCTGAATTACAAATACTTTTTCCAAATAATTTTCTTGAAATGATATTGTATTATGGAGCAGGGTTAATGGTTGTGTCAATTCTATTTACTGCAATCTTATTTGAAAGAAGCTTTAGGTGGAAGGGCATTTTTGTTGGGATTTTGTTCAGCCTAGTAGCTGTTGCTGTATTTATATCACCTCTTCTTTTGCAAGAATTTGCACTAAATGACTATTTCTATCCACTAGAATTATTTGTACTTGAAATAGTAATGGGATTAATCGTACTCGCAGGATCCATTTGGACGAGTGGATTCTTATTAAAAAACAAGATAACTGTATAAGGAGTGTGTGGAGATGAAAAAGTATTGGAAGTTTACTTCAATTATTGCAGTTATTATGCTAAGCATTGGAACGTTTTATGTTAGTGCTGCTAATTCGGCAACACAATATCCTGAGTTTGTGATTATTAAGAAGAGCGGTGATGCTGAAGAAATAAAACCTTTGGCGCTGGAAGGATTCTATCATGAAGGTGGATCTATGAGTTATGTAAACACTCACTTGAAAATTACCTCTGATGGTTCGGATTATAGAAACGAGAGTTCGATTATTGACTCGGTTATAGGACACCCCGCACCAATGGTTCAGGAGTTACAGGAGAAACATCGTAATTTCATGAGAGGGAAAGGCCAAAGCGTAGTTTCGTTTTTTGAGAACAATAAGTTGCTATCTTATGCAGATGTGAAGTATAAAACAGGTTCATTTAAAAATAGAGATTTCAAATTCGCCATATCCATATTAGACAAAGATAATGGCAGTACATCTTCCTTCTCTATTGAAGTTCCAGACAGCTCAGCAATTGAACATATATTTGTTGAAGACGTCCAGGTGGTTGATAACGAACTAAAAGTGATTACCCATAATAGTATTAGAGAGAATGACAAATATATTAATGAAAAACATATCTACTCTTTCGACATATCTACTGGAAAAATAAACAGTAATGAAACGATTTTATCCATCCCTGAACAACAAGACAATGACCATACCTATGCAGACCTAATTCAAACAAGCCATAATCAAGCGAATGAAAATCTTATATTCATACAAACTCAAGAGAAAATGATACAAGATGAAGAATCGGATAGGCTAGAAGAAACAATTCAGGAGTTAATTTATTACAATTTAAAAACAAAAGAAAAAGAGAAAATTGAATTGCCGGACAGTTTGAAAGATAATCAAATCAGTTTTTTTGATGGTTCAACGATTTATTTCTCGAAATTAAGTGAGGAAAATTTGGTTGTAACTCCTTATAGTATTGAGAACAATCAAGTTGGTAATGAACTTACTATACAGCTATCACACGAAACAAGTAATGGTGAACCACCAATTATTATCATGAAAGACGGTAAGTTATATGTGACAACACATGTAACGAATTTTAAAACAAAGGCTAGCATCACTGTTATTGATTTGAAAACTATGAATACAATTTACCAGGGTGAAGTAATCAGAAAAGATTACCCTGAAAGTGCAGAACAATTTGAATTATATTTATATGATATGATGATCAAATAAGTTATTAAACGGACTTGCTATAGATTCTATAGCAAGTCCTTTTGTCTGGTTTAAAGTGACAAATTGACCTTTTCAATGGTATCGATCCTGTCCTCTGTCTCTCTTGAAAATGACTTTTAATCTTTATTAACGTTGGCAGGCGCAATTTAAAATAAGAATTTGCGCCTGCCAACGTTCAATTTGTAACTTTTAAAAATAAATGTCGTCGAATGTAGAAAGGAGTGCAAACTATGAGAAAAATAAATCTCGCAGTTGCCCTAAGAAAACATTAAATTGAATTCTAACAATGAAGATTTGCATGTTCTTTGACAGAACATGATGGTGATTGTACTTCGGATGCCACACCAAGAACTTTTGTCATTCAGGGCGATAAAGACATATCTAAAGATATAAAGAAGGTAGTTATTACGCAAAGCGGCACTGAAACCGAAGTACCGATTGAAAAGTAAAGTTTGATATAAGTGGCTTTATTTATACCAAATACTTTACATTCTGTAATCGGTAGCGTTAACAGAATTAAGAAAATACCTGTTTTTTCATTTACGGAAACCGTGTATGTCAATCCAGGAAAGGCGGCTGAAAGAAAATGAAATCAACACTCAAAATACCCATAACCCCCATAGCGAACCTGCATGAAGAGATGAAACACGCGACTCCGCTTTCGATTGCAATCGGACATCATAACGATGTATTCGTTCTTCTGGCGGAAGAGCAGCCTCCTTTAATTAACGGGATGTTCCCTGCAACGGTTACGGAAAATAGCTACAGTTATCAAGTCATTCATCTGAAGGATGGGCGGAAGACTGTGCTGGACTTGTCGGAAGAGACGTGGAATTATCATTACGTACAGCCGATTGATGAAGGGCATATACTGCTTGTCTGTGCGCGGTCATATTACCATGACGCGCAGAATATTGAAGAAAACGCACGAGTGTATGATAAAAATGGACATTTGATCCGGTCATTTTGTTTAGGCGACGGCGTTGAGCATGTGTATGTGACAAAGAATCAGGAGATTTGGACAGGGTACTTTGATGAAGGGGTTTTCGGAAATTATGGCTGGGAGGAACCGGTCGGCTGCAGCGGTCTCGTTGGTTGGGATGCGTCTGGCCGTAAGATGGATTCGCTTGAGGAGGACAGAGAATATTCCATTTTTGAGTGTTTGGCGCTGAATGGTGCAGCTGACAGCGGGATTTTGTTTTTCTTTAGCATTGAATCGAAGATAGGAGTGCGGAAAGAGGGACGGACATTGTATTATTCGCCCGAAGATATTGCTTTCCGGGCGTTTGCGGTGAACGGAAAGACGATCGTTGCGCACCGCGGTAAAGGAGGGAGGAAACTAATTGAGCTGCAGCGTAAAGGCGATGAATATAAGACTGTCCGTGAAATCGAGCTGATGAAGCCAGATGGGACGCCTGTCGAACCGCAATTAGTGAGCAACCGGGAGAGCATGCTACTGTTTTTGGACGGAGACGAGCTGTATATGTATGAAGCAAAATCGGGCGCGTGACGAAAAGCAGCTGTTGTGCGCATAGTCAGTCAATTGGACGTACCACCTACATTCGAAATCGGGACGTAGAGTTGCTTTTTAGGTAAGTAGTGGCTGTGTGATATTCAATTCAAGCACTACTTCCGAAAGCTTCTTGATTTGCATCGCGCACAGGCATCGGAAACATTTTGTATTGGGAATTTTATTATTAGATATTTCAAGTTAATACTGAAAAAAAATTTTGAGATACCAAGTATAGAAACAGCCATAAAATCTTAAGGAAATTAGTAAAAGTAGTAAATAACGAGTCCCTACCGTATAATTACAGATAATAGTCGGAATAGGTAGTCGAATTTAAATATTTATGGAAATCAATAATAATAATATTTTTGTGACATTCGCGATGCCAAAAAAATAAGTATCAAATCGTTCGATAAATGGGCGCATTTCCGGAGTTTAAGGATATGCGCCTATTCAGCATTTAGGCCAGATTATGTAAAAATGCCATTTACACTAATGAAGTAGGAGGATGGCTTATAGGGGGAACACTTAAAATGATAGTCATTATAACCATTCTAGTTGCTATTCTAATTTCAAATCAAATTATCATTCGAAAGCTAATAACAAAGTTGAATATAGAGGAATCTGAATTAAATAAAAAATACGTAAACAAATTACATAAGTATGTTGAGGGGATACTCTATTGGACTAGTTTTGTTGTGATGATTATAGTAGTAAATGAATTCCTACATCTTAGAATATTGATTTTTGTGGGTATCGTTGTTGTGTTTGCTTTTCGCACCATAATGGAATGGATTTTCACAAGAGAAAGTAAAACATATCTTCTTAGTGCTGTAACTTGTGTTTTATTTACTTTAGGATTGATTACTTATGGGGTAACAGATTACTATAATGTCATTTAAGAAATCGGGAGCGATAGTTGAGGAAATATCTGCTGAATCCGGGTCATTTAATCGGAGAACTCTTGGTAGTAATTCTAAGCCTCTTTGTTTATTAGGCAAGTCTAGGAGTGAAATTGTTCATTAGGAGATAGGGTCATGTCTAAGAAGAAGGATACGGTTGTTTTGGTGATATCCCTATTGGTCATTTGGATATCACTTAGTGAATTCTTGAGAAGGGACATTTGGGTTTCTAAATTATTTGCGCTTCTGTTCCTTATCGTTTCACTGTACTTGTTTGTTGTAACAGTAAAGGACCTTTTCAGGAAAGAAGATTGAGCAGTGCAAATATTATTAGTGGTTATTAAGGATAATATTTCAATGATTTATTAAGGTAGCGGATTAGTGCATATAAGTCCTATAAGGAGTTGTTGTTTTTGGTTGACAAAGAAACGCAGATAAAGATACTGCTTTATGGAAATGCATTAGATTTTGCTTGTGAAACTCTGGGTGTTAAAAATATGAGACACCATAAGTACTCTAAAGTATTTACGGTTAGTAAAGAAGAAGTATATGAATATATCGCAATCAATGGTATCCCACAGAGTGATTCAACGAGTAGATATTCTATGGCGGAAGGCTTCCATTTTTTTGAGGAAGAAGGTAAATGGTATACCTTTTTTAGAGAGAGAGGTTATATCTCCCATGAAAAAAATTTGATGATTATGAGATGGTAAAAAATACATAGTACTTACATTGCTACAATTATCTGGTACTGGACTCTATTAGTAGTTTTTTAGCAAACAGGCGTGATTATTGAATAAACCGCCTTGAGATGATGGGATGACTTAGAGGCAACTAAATATAATAAACGGGTCAAATTGTGGAGGGGATTCTGTGTTTTGGATAAAATATGGTTTGATTGTGGTACTAGTTTTGGTTTGTACTTCAATAGCTAAGCTTCTTCTGAGGAAGCTTTTCAAAATTGAGAAAGTGAAAAAAGAGTTTTTTTCTTATAATTATATAAATGGGCTACATCGGAAAGTGGATAAGGGTTTGAAACTCTTTGCCATGGCTACTATGATAGTTCTAATTGGTGTAATGTGGTTTAATTTTGGAGAGTACGATGAAGAGTTGAATTACCTGATTTTATTTGCAATCATCATTTTTGCGGTGTTGGACTACCTGGTAAGAGCATTTTTTGAGTGGAGATATACACAGTATCCAAAACAGTCTATTTTAACTTTAACGGAGATGTTTTTAGTTTTAATAGCAATAATAATCATATTTCAATTTGAATTATTCGTTTAAACAAACGGATGCGATAGCTGAACAAATATGTGCCACAATAAGGCCAGATTGCAAATAAGAAATACGAGAAAATATAAGTTGGTCTTGCTGAATAGGTATGCAGTGACTGTGTGATAATCAATTCAAGCACTACTTCCGAAAGGTCTTTGAATTGCATGGGTACCGGACACAAGAGGTGACGCCTCAATCGGGCTGTTTGGTTTTCCAATACGTATTTCTGAAGGGACCAAATTAAAGCTTCTCCAAATATAAAAAAATGACCCACTTTGGTCCGCATGCGAAGAGGTGTGGTGGGTTCTGATGATTTTATAAGTGAAGGGTACCAAGTTCTCATCAAATTCTAAATTGTTTTAGAACCTGGTACTCGAAATTATTCAACAAAAGGGCACATTTCCTGACTAAGGATCTGTGCCCTTTTAGATTTGGACTAGTTGTTTAGTAGTGATTGGTGAAAATTGGGGAATGTGAAGAAATGTACTAACAGGAAAGGTTGGTTCAAGAATTTACTTAATGACGAGTGAATAAATCTACGGCGATTATGCTAATAATAAACATTGACGTGACACCAATTGGTGACGTATAATAAAGACACTAATTGGTGTCCTATCCGTAAGGGGGGAGGTTTTGAGCGAGAAAAAACAAGAGCGTGATGTGTATGCAGCAATCGCAGACCCAACAAGACGTCAATTGCTACGTTTGTTGGCAGATGCAGGGGAATTGCCTTTGTACGAACTGACTGCCCAATTTCAAATGGGGCGTACTGCAGTTTCTAAACATTTGGCTATCCTTAAAGAAGCTGGTCTGGTCACGGTTCGAAAGGTTGGAAGGGAAACAAGGTATCGAATAAATGCAGCTCCCTTGCAAGAAATAAAAGACTGGGTATCCTTTTATGAGAATTTTTGGATGGAAAAAGTGTCACATTTAAAAAAACTGTTATCGGAGGAATAGACAATGGCAGACGTAACATTAGATTTTCAATTTACAAGTTCAATTGAGCAAGTGTGGAAGGCATTAACAGATTCAGATATGCTAGCAAAATGGATATGGAAAAATGACTTTAAACCAGTTGTCGGAGAAAAATTCCAATTCCGTTCTGAGCCAAATGAATGGTGGGATGGAATCGTTAATGGTGAGGTACTCGAAGTAGAGGAGCCTCGTATATTATCTTACACGTGGGCAAGTGCTGGAGAAACCACTACGATTACATGGACATTGAAAACAGGTTCAGATGGTGCTACACATTTGCATTTTGAACAAACTGGTTTCAGTAAGGAAACAAAAGCAACCAAAGGAGCTATTGAGGGAGCCAAATATAGTTGGATGAATTTTGGTGAGCAACTCAAAAAAATGTTGGAACAATAACCGCATTTTGCTTCATTTAAATGAATGGGTTCAAGTAGTATATAATAGGCAACGTTAAGCAGATCACTAAATGGTCCACATTGCCAATTAGTGATCTGTTTTTCGATTTAGGAGATGAGGATTATGAGCTTTATTCAAGATACATTATCAATATTCAAAAAGAGAGAATTACTATTTTTAGAAAGCAATAAAGAGTCTGAAGATGTATATTCCTTTCTATTTGAAAAAGAGAAGGGTTTAACCTGGAAAGCAGGGCAACATGGTCTGTTTAACATTACCCATAAGAAGATAAAAAATCCTATACGACCATTCACTATAGCATCTGCTCCCACTGAGAATATGGTTAGACTAACAATGCGTATTAGTGATCAACCAAGTGATTTTAAGAAAGCCATGTTGGAATTAGAACAGGGGATGCAAGTTAAAATGAGTGGGCCAGTAGGGGGTTTTTATCTTAAAGATAACAGTCCTTCACTTCTGATTGCAGGCGGGATCGGGATAACACCATTTCGGTCGATATTAAAACAATTAGAGGCAGAAGAGAATGGACGGGATAATAAAATACATCTGCTTTATTTGGATAGCGATAAATCATTTATATTTAAAGGCGAACTTGATGAAATTGCTGACAATACTTCAATAGGTGTAACTTACGTTGATTCAAGGGATGAATTACATCAGGAGGTAGACAAGTTTACCAACTTATATAAGAACAGTGGTAAATACTATATCGCGGGACCGAAGTCAATGGTGGATGCAATTTCTACTTACTTACTAAATAATAATATTCCAAAACGAGATATCAAAAAGGATGCCTTTTTTGGGTATTAACAAGAAAATAATACAGGCAATCGGGCGTTTTAGCTAACTAAAAATATGTGCCAGATTGCGAATAAGAAGTACGAGAAAGTATGAAGTTGGTCTTGCTGAATAATTATCACTTGATACTTGTTGAGAGAGGTTAATTAAAATGAAAAATAAAGAATTAAAGGTGTTGGAAATACCGAAGTGGGGACGCTATTTACGTGGTAAATGGCTAGAAAACTTTGCTGGTCATCTAACAAATGAAGAACAAAAGGAAATATATATGGATTCATTTTTATGGCATCTTTGCAGTTACGAAAAGGTGATTTGTCTTGAAAAGGAAGAGGCCATAAAAGCATTCGATAGGCAAAAAAAGAATCAATGTACGATCTTTTATGAATTCACGAATGAAGCATTCTTAGTTCAAAATGCTAAAAATCTTAAACTGAAGGACTTGCCATATGATGATTGGGATATGGATTACAGAGACATTTACGTTATGGATTGGGAAAATAACTGGACCTTTATAATAACGCATGAAAATGGCTGGATTGGACCATATTTTATTCAAAGACCTTAAAATCTACTACTACAAACGGATGCGACTGTAGAAAATCACAAGCCTAATTTCTCGTTTAAGATACGGAGGAGTTAGGCTTTTTTTATCTTTCAAAATCCTTAACGTTGTAAATTTGCACTTTCATGATGTTACCCCATTGGTAGACTTATTGGCAACGAGTGGTACATTCTTCTGGCCGTAATCATGACTAACGTAAAAAAAATTCATCACGTTGTCCCCTTTTTCGAATGGTTTGTCTATATATAGGGTGAAAGCATCGTTCGTTCAGGCAAGAGACGTCTTGCTGTCTTCAAAAACACTCGTTAGTAGGTAGAAATGTGTTTATCGCCCTTGACCATGCGCTTACGCTTTTGTTGCTATTCACCAAAGGAGGATTCGTGATGAATTTATTAATCAAAGAGTCACCGCTTCAGGTAATTCCGTCGCTTGCGATGCAAGTTGGATTAAACGCGGCCATTTTACTGCAGCAACTGCATTTTAGATAGCTCATCTCGCCAAATGTTCGGGATGGGCATAAGTGGGTTTACAAAATATATTGGATTGCTTATGTCCCGAGGGCTGGCGCCCGGAGCCTAAACGACAAATCACTTTATACAAGTTTACTCTCGGTACGAGATTTTATAACTACCTAGGCTAAAAGGAAGGGAAGCGTGAACATGGTATCTGTACAAGAAGTGTTTCAGTTGGCGATTGAAATGGACATGGTGCACTTGGCACATCGGATTTTTTGGGCAATTGCCGAGGGTAAAGTAAAAGTGGAGGAAGGTTCCGAGCGACTAGATGCCATCGATTATGACGAAGAGGCGATTTTGAAAATGGTTGCACGAAATCAGTTAAGTATTGGCAAGATTAAGTTGTACGTTGCCGAAACAACAAGGCCAGATCGATTCGCATTTTATTTCAGTGAAAATGTTTTGGAAGCGCACGCACTCCGTCAGGACTTGTTCCGAGAGACGCCAAAACGATTGACGAATGCCTCCTATTTAATGGCGAAGCTTTTTCATTTCGATGAAACGGATGCTGTGAATATATTATATTTCCACCGCAACAAAGTTGTCGCGTATTCATATTATTTAGGTCATGCTAGGGCGGGGGAGCGGGTGTTGGCACGGTTGCGGGCTTGAGTGGGAGTAGCAAGACTAAATGTATTGCTCATTTCTAAGGAGAAAGTGAAACGTTTTGTCATCCGATACGTATTAGAGATAACGGGTTTAACTGAAAAGAGTCTTCTAGTACGAGGAGGGATCGCATGAGACATTTGTATATCAAGCAAAAGGTATTTAGTCTGAGTGGTAAGTTTTCGGTGAAGGATGCAGAAGAGAATGAAGTGTATTTCGTAGAAGGAAGCTTCATGAAAATACCGAAGACGTTTTCGATTATGGATGTGGCTTTGGAAGAAGTGGCGATGATCACAAAAAAAACGTTTAGTTTCCTACCGACTTTTTTTGCCGAAGTACACGGCCAAGAAACGGTAACGATAAAAAAGGAATTTTCCTTTTTAAAAGCGCGTTATTCAATTGACGCGGCAGGAATAGTAGTACAGGGAAATTGGTGGGATATGGATTTCGAAGTGTACCGACATGGGGAACTGATTGGCGCTGTCAGCAAAAAGTGGTTCACATGGGGCGATAGCTACGAGTTGGAAGTTCTAGATGTTGAGATAGAACCACTACTCGTGGCGCTCGTTGTGGCAATTGACTGCGCAAAAGCGGCTCAGTCTGCTGCGGCGGCTGGGGGCGGGGCATAACAGGACAAGACGATTATAGTAGTGGGGGTCTAGGGTATGAAGTTTAGGGTACCAGGTTCTTATTCTACTCTAATTTAAATTTGAACCTGGTCCTCGAAATTACAACGATAAGTGACATGTGGCGACATTATAAATAACGAAGACGACTTCATCTAATTATAGATGAAGTCGTCTTTTTTGATTGTAAAACCTAAAGCAACAATTGAAATAAATTGCTCAGTAGATAACCTATAAGAATGTACGTTATAAATGTCTTGAAAGGAACAACTTTAATGTTATGTAAGATGAATTCGCTGATGCTTGTAGCGGCTATCAGACCAATGGAAATACCGATTAGTACACCTTGCTCCTTTGTTGTGAGATTCATGTAATATCCTACCCCAATAAAAAGACTAAAGAATATCGATAAAACTATAAAACAAATAAACAACCTCCATAACTTTTCTCCTTGTGAAAGGAAAGCTGTTGTTAGTGCAAAACCTTCCGGAATATGATGAAGAATAATTGAAGCTGTAATCGTAATGCCAATCGTTGAATGCCCTATCAAGTTTCCGATAGTCATGCTTAGCGGAATCGTATGAATTACAAAAGCAAACAGGAGTAGGTAAACGGTTGGACTATTAGGATTCGATGGATGGAATAAACTATGAAGTACCAAAAAGAATAGATAGCCAATTATTACGCCTAAAATAATTCCGAAAGAGTTGTATATCATAAATGCGCTAGGAATGATGTCAAAAGCTAGCAACCCTACTAAAAATCCGCCACATATGAGTGACAATCCCACAGCTGAATTTTGGAAGATCAGGGATACAAACCAAGCTAGACCGGCGCCAGAACACACACTTGAAAATAGTAATACACCTAGTATGATGGGACTCAACTTCATCACCCCGCCCATAAGATTTTGTGATAACTCTTTACAAAATTTATGCGATTTGCTGGAATGTATGATTATTTAGTCGTATATTACTCCGTTTAACTAGTCTGATTTACTTGATTTAAATTATTTTCTATTTGTTGTAAAAAAAAAATAAGCATTTGGTAAAGATATTGGTTCTGTCTGCCTACAGTCAGTGAGTACAATAGTATTAGATAGTCAGAGATAGGGTTAGGGATGAAGGGGAAGGTGTGAATAGTATATTGTCCACTCAAACTCATCAGCAGAAAGTAGAGAAAGAGCAAACGCAGCAGGTAAGTAAGCACGTGTCCATGACAAACAGAGCAATACATCGTTACCACGTATGGAAAAGGCTAGTTGACATTATCATCAGTTTTGGTATTTTTTTTTGTTGTCTTCCTTTGTTCATTTTGTTGCCAATTCTTATTAAGATTTTTTCAAGAGGCCCAGTTTTCTTCATACAGACAAGGACAGGTTTAGATAACAAAAGGTTTCGAATGTTAAAATTCCGCACGATGACGGTCTCGAAAAAAAATGAAAAAAGGCACGATTATAATTGGAAGGAAGGAGTTCCGGAAAATTTTCAATTTAAAAATGAACGAGATTCGTCAGTTACACCAATAGGAAAAATTTTACGAAAATATAGTTTGGATGAGTTACCTCAGCTGTTTAATGTAATCGCTGGTCATATGAGCCTAGTTGGTCCGCGTCCTGAAATGCCTTCTATAACCGACTTATATAACAACAAACAGTTACAAAGGTTGCTAGTGAAGCCAGGAATCACAGGTTATGCCCAAATTAATGGTCGTTCAGAAATTAGTCATGGCACAAAAATTGAATATGATCTTTACTATGTAAACAATTGCAGTTTGCTATTTGATTTGAAAATTATTGCGGCAACTATTATTTGCGTTATTAGGGCGAAGGGGGCTTATTGAATTTGTTTAGAGCTAGAAAAGCCAACCTAGTGATTAGTACATGAAACGGGTAATTGATGTAAAAGATCTCCTGTATGCGATTAGAAGACGTTGGGTGGCTGTTCTTGGTATAGCTCTGTTGTTGACTTTAATCGGTGGTTTTGTAGGGTACTTTATTCCGCCTACGTATGAAGCGAAGATAGATTTACTTGTGAATTCCTTGAAGAAGACAGAAGGAAACACCGCCTCGACAACAGGCGAGATAGAAACCAATCTACGACTGATAGAAACGTATACGGCTATTTTCAAAAGTAACCGGCTTGTTAGTAAAGTGAGTGGAAGTTTGGATGATTCATACACAAAAACAAAGATAGCAGACATAGTAAAAATCGAGACCGGAAGTGGTTCGCAAATTATTTCGATTATAGTACGTGATAGAACTGCGGAAAAAGCCGCAGTTCTTGCGAACAAATATGCGATTACGTTCCAGGAAGAAATACGTACGCTTATGAACCTGGATAATATTACAATTTTAAAGGAAGTAATCGTGGGGACAGATACAAAAGCGATAAAGCCGTACCTACTATATTACCTCTTTATAGCATTCAGTATTGGACTCTTGTTAGGTATTGTCCTTGTCATTATTGAAGAAGTCTATTTTCCGCGTTTAACTTCAACACAAAAAGCAGAAAAATCATTAGGAATACCACTTTTAGGATCGATTTCAATGAAGAAAAAAAAATATAAATCTACTCATTCTTCTGACGCTCTCACACCAGTTGATTTAACGACTGAATTCCCGTGGGCTATAGGAGAAGATTTCAACAAACTAGCCGCAAATATTCACCATCTTATAAAACAAAAGAAAGTGAAGACAATCATGATGATTAGTACCGTATCAGGAGAAGGAAAAACTTTCATTGGCAGAAATATTGCAGTAAAACTTGCGTTGGATGGAAAGAAGACACTTTTTTTGGATGCAGACTTAAGAAAATCAGACGGACGCATTCTATTTAACCTGCCAAATAAAAAAGGCCTCACGTCTGTGATTTCTGGGTTTTATAAGGTGGAAAATGTTATTCAGCAAACAAAAATAGAGAACTTATCGTTTATCGGCACGGGCCCTCAGGCAATTCATCCAGTTAAATTCCTAGTGGAGGATGGTATGGATAAGCTATTAGATGATGTCAGAAATATGTTCGATGTAGTGATTATTGATTCAACAGCGTTGAATGTAGCAGATGGCATCAATCTGATGACAGCGGTAGATGGATGTATCTTTGTCACGCATAGTAGAAAGACAAAATTAGATAAAGCACTGAATATATTAGATTATTTAAAGAAGTTCAATACAAATATCGTAGGAGCGGTTTTGAACGGTCATAAAAAAAATATAAATTAAAATTTTAAAATGCTTTGACGGAATAATGAAGAGTACCTAGGTCCTTTCGTAGGATTGGATGTTTACGGGGTGTTAAAGGATGAATGACAACACAAAAAAATGGCTATCTCACTTCCTATTTCTAACAATGGCAGTTAGTTCTTTTGTAACTATAGAGCCAGCACCTTACGATCTGTTATTTATTTCATTTATAGCAATGGGATTCCTATTTTCAATTATTTCATTTACAAAAGAAACCGTCTTTCCTTTAGTGGTCATATGTCTATTTTTATGTAGTAATTTGCTGTCATTGTTCTTTGTAAATGAATTCAAACCGTCAATCATATATACAGGAATTACTGTTTATTTAATTATGACATGGATATGTTTGGTAGGAATGGGCTCTATCTTAAATGGAATTCACTTGAGATTTATACTTAAAGGGTATCTATTTTCTGCTTGTTTATCAGCAGCTATAGGTGTATCCGCATACTATTATTTACTGCCTTCGAGCGATAACTTTTTATTATTTGGGAGAGCAACAGCCTTTTTTAAAGACCCAAATGTATTTGGTCCATTTTTAGTTATACCTGCTATATTTGCGATTTATATGTTAGAAATTCAGAAAAACTCGATTCTAATGAAAATCGTATATTTCATAATTTTTATGATAATAACGGCTGGTATTATAGTCAGCTTTTCAAGAGCAGCATGGGGTAATTTTGCCATTACTCTTGTCATTTATCTATTCGTTGTTAAAAAGGAATTTATGAAAAATAGGTTAAAAACAATATTTATTTTACTATTGATAGTAATTCCAGTATTCCTTGTTTTCGTTCAATCGCCGCTAGTTGAGGACATGCTTATTTCAAGATTGGGTTATCAAGGATACGACGATGGTCGCTTTAACACACAAAAAAATGCGTTTCTCACAGCACTTTCCAATCCTTTAGGTATAGGGCCAGGACAATCAGATATCTATTTTAATAGATCACCACATAGTCTTTACGCAAGAATCTTTACCGAGAATGGAATAGTAGGCTTAGTATCTTTTCTAATACTAATAATCTCAAGCATGTTCAAATCCTTTCAAAGTTACTTGCAATCGAATGATGAGCTAAGTATTCTTTATCTCGTTGTTTTTGCTTCATTAATAGGGTTGGCGTTTAATAGTTTTTTTATAGATACCCTGCACTGGAGGCACTTATGGTTTTTACTAGCTATTTCATGGATACCCAATGTGGCACAGAGTGAAAAAGGTAAAGTAAATACTGATGATTGATTGGAGAGCACACTTTGAAAATTTTCCAACTCATAACACGTATGGATACGATTGGTGGGGCACAAGCACATGTCAGAGATATTGCAAACGGTCAGAAGAATAGTAAACATACAATTTATTTAATGGCCGGCGGGGAAAAAAATGTTCATGAATCATTTGAAGAAGGAAAAATACATCAAATTTTTAGTAAGCATTTAATACGTAATTTGAATGTACTATCTGATATTAAAGCTGTTTTTGAAATCAGGAAAGTAGTAAAGAAGATTCGTCCGGACATACTTGCCATCCATTCTTCTAAGGCCGGAATAATTGGTAGAGTTGTGGGTTGGTCACTTGGTATTCCAACGGTATTTACGGTTCATGGTTGGTCATTTACCGAAGGCATTCCGATAAGGAAAAAGAGAGCCTATATTCTTATTGAAAAAGCTATCGGTTTGATTTCAGATGGGATCATCACCGTATCTGAGTATGATAAACGCTTGGCATTGCAGTATAGAGTTCTACCGGCACAGAAGATTGTTACCATTCATAATGGCGTACATGACATTATGGATAGGAGGGTAGAGCAGATAGATGAAAGACCTATAATTATTATGGTTGCAAGATTTTCACCGCCCAAAAAGCAATTACAGTTGTTGAAAGCATTATTATGCTTAACAGAACTCCAGTGGAAAATGTATTTTGTGGGGGAAGGAGAATTACTTAAAGAAGCACGGAAGTTTGTCAAAAATGAAGAGTTGAGTAATAGGGTCTATTTTTTGGGGAACCGGAATGATATTGCTGAACTATTAAATAAATCGCATCTATTTGTCCTATTATCAGATTGGGAAGGACTTCCTTTAAGTATTCTTGAAGCGATGAGATGTGGTTTGCCCATAGTGGCTTCTGATGTGGGGGGAGTAAAAGAGGCGGTCATCCAATCGATTAATGGATATGTAATCCCTCGGGGCGATGATACTGACTTAATCAATAAGTTAACACTTTTGTTAACGGACCCATCTTTGCGGGCTAAAATGGGGAATGAAAGCAGGTTACTTTATGAAAAAAACTTCACTTTCGATCTTATGCATGAAAAAACGTTGTCCTATTATAAACAAGTGATTAACAAGAAACGATATAAAAACAGGGTAAAGGAGACGAATGTTTGAAGGTTTTAGTTACTGGTGGTGCAGGATTTATAGGCTCTCATGTAATAGAAGAATTAATAAAAAATCATTATGAAGTTGTTGTAATTGATAATTTAGTGACAGGTTTTCCAAGAAATTTGTTACAAGAAGTGAAGTTGTATCAGATGGATTTGAGTGATTCTGCATTAGAAAATGTTTTTGAACAAGAGAAGCCGGAGTATGTCATCCATTTGGCTGCACAGGCTTCAGTCACAGCATCAATGAATGACCCTTATTTAGACTTCTCTACGAATACGGTCGGCACTGTCAGAACGATGCTGTTAGCAGAAAAATATCAAGTTAAAAAGTTTTTATTTGCCTCTACCGCTGCCGTTTACGGTGAACCTACTCGTTTTCCAATTGATGAAAAAACACCAGTAAATCCACAGTCATTTTATGCATTATCAAAGTACACAGCAGAAAGTTACATTCAATTCATTGATGCACGTAAACGTTTGGATAGCATTATTTTACGCTTTTCAAACGTTTATGGTCCGAGGCAAAATGCAAATGGCGAAGCGGGAGTCATCTCCATTTTTATAAACCGACTCCTAGAAGACGAAGTTATTAGTATTTACGACGGTAGCCAGACACGCGACTTCATATACGTGAAAGATGTGGCCGTAGCATGCCGTCTTGCCCTGGAAGGAAAGCAGACGGGGGTATTTAATATTAGTACTTGCACGGAAACAACAATAGATGATTTATATTATTTAATTACGGATAAAATCGGTGAAAGCAAGAAGCCTCTCTATAAATCAAAAAGGGTTGGTGAGATTGAAAGAAGCATACTAGATAATCGGAAAGCATACCGCGAATTTGAATGGGATGTACAGTATACATTGCCAATCGGATTGAAAGAGACAATAGAATACTATTCAAAAAGATACTTAACGCAAAAACAAAAACGTTAAGTTAGCAATTAGTGACGGAAAATAAAAAACAGACCGATAAAAGATCACACGAGTAAGATCAAAATATTGATCGGCCGAGGTGGGTTTGATGAGTCAACCAAGAGTTTCAGTAATAATGGGTATCTATAATTGTGAACTAACCCTACCACAAGCAATCGACTCCATACTTGCTCAAACCTACCCACACATAGAAATTGTTTTATGTGATGATGGTTCGACTGATAGCACATATAAAATAGCTGTACAATACGCCACCGTCCATCAGAATATAATTGTATTAAAAAATGATGAAAATGAAGGATTAGCGTATTCGTTGAACAAATGCTTGGACTGTGTAACAGGAAGCTTGATTGCTAGACAAGATGGGGATGATATTTCAATTCCAAATCGAATTCAAAAGCAAGTCGATTACTTTTTAAACAATAAGGAGTTGTCCATCGTAGGCACTGGAACAAGACATTTTGATGACACAGGGGTTTGGGCTGAAATAGTGTCACCAGTCACTCCGACTAAATTTGATTTCATTAGAGAATCTCCGTTTTGCCATGGTTCTTCAATGATGAAGATGAGTGCACTTTCCGCAGTCAATGGATATGATGCTAGCAAAAAGTCCTGGCGAGCTGAAGATTATGATTTATGGTTTAGAATGTACGCAGCTGGTTTTACAGGGGAAAATATCCAAGAGTCATTGTACCTTGTCAAAGATGATCGAAATGCACTTAGAAGGAGAAAGTTGAAGTATCGATTTATTGAGGCTTCTATTAAATATAGAGGTTTTAGGATGCTAGGAATTCCATATAGAAACTATATATATATTAGTCGACCTATACTTGTAGGGCTTGTTCCTAGTTTTTTATATTCCTATATTAGAAAGAAAAAATATTCAAAAACCCTTTAATGGAGTCTATGGAAAAGAAAAAAATCCTAGAGTGAACTATATACCGAAAACTAGATAAATATGTGTACATCCATCAGCATGGATAGGGTCATTAAAATGATTTAGGAGAAGAGTATGCAGGATTTAAAAGCTCTTGAAAATAAAGCAATTACTGGCTTGATTTGGAGCTTCGCAGATTTATTCGTAAATCGGGGTATACAGTTTTCTATTCAAATCATTCTTGCAAGACTATTACTGCCAGAGCATTTTGGACTTATCGGGATGGTATTAGTGTTTATAGCGATTTCAGAAACCATAATCGATAGTGGTTTTTCACAAGCATTGATAAGAGACGAAAATTCGACTCAGGAAGACTACTCAACAGTTTTTTATTTCAATCTAATGATAGCGTTGGTACTCTATTTTTTGTTTTATATTTCTGCTGGCGTGATAAGCAACTTCTACGGTGAACCCCAGTTGATTGAAATAATTAGAGTTCTTTCTCTAGTGCTTATCATAAACTCTTTGGGTCTTATCCAAAGAGTAATGGTTGTAAAGAAAGTTGATTTTAAAACAATTACAAAAGCAAGTATCATAGCCATTATGTTTTCAGGCAGTATAACGATTACAATGGCATTACTTGGTTATGGCGTATGGAGTTTAGTTGCAAATATAATAACGTTGCAATTTGTCCAGACATTTTGCTTATGGATTTTCAATAAATGGGTTCCTTCTTTAATATTTAAAAGAAAGTCGTTCAAAAAGTTTTTCACTTTTGGATATAAGATATTACTGGCAGGATTACTTGAAACTTTTTACAATAATATCTACTTTTTAGTGATTGGGAAATTATATTCAACAAAACAGCTTGGTCTTTATACGCACGCTATTAAGTTTAGGGATCTTGCCACTCATTCAATATCTACAGCTGTTCAACGCGTCTCATTTCCGGTACTTAGTAGTATTCAAGAAGATGAGATAAAGCTGAAAGATGGATTCAGAAAAATCTTTAAGATGTTCGCTTTTTTGAACTTCCCGTTAATGCTAGGTCTTGCATCTGTAGCAGAACCACTATTCTTTCTATTATTTGGCGAACAGTGGTTACCTTCAGTAATTTATTTTCAACTCCTCTGTATTGGTGGCATGATATCCCCACTCCATGCCATAAATCTAGATATTTTACTAGTAAAGGGCCGATCAGATTTATTTTTACTGTTGGAAATTATCAATAAGTCTATATTAACAATATTAATTGTAATGTCCTTGTGGTTTAAATGGGGAATTGTTGGTTTAATTTGGGTATCGATTATAAATTCCTATATTTCATTATTGATAAATTCCTATTTCTCAGCTAAAGAAATAGGTTATTTAATGAAGGAGCAGTTAAAGGATTTACTTCCAGCATTTTTAAGCACTTTAGTGATGGGGGTTGTGGTCTACTCGATGGATAGTATATTGTCTGCAGATCCTTTTGTTAAAATAACTTGCCAAATTAGTATAGGTGTTTTAACTTATGGCGTAATTTGTAAAATTGCTAGAATACGGGAGGCAAATACTCTTTTTCAGCTGGTCATCTTGTTAATAAAAAAGTTGAAACGCTAATATATGTTAACTTAAAGAATCCTACTAACAACGCTTAGCGCTAGGGGATGCCTCCCACAATAAGTCCGACAGAAAATCACTGTCAGTCTTATTGCCTCGGCTCCCCCAGTAGACGCCAACGCATCAGATTATATAGAATCATTTATTTCCCACGGCATCAATGGATTACGCAGGCACTGTGATTAGTACCTTTAAAGATGGATTGTCAGTTATTCACAAGTCGTAAAGTGGATTTCGGATGAATCGTACGAATGGAGGAAAGGCGAGAGCATGCAATTAATACGTATTTCTACAAAGGAGCAACTAATGGAATACCAGCAGGACTGGTCTACTATCCTGGATGAAAATCAAAACACGAATCCCTTTATCGAATTTGCATGGATTTATGAATGGTGGAAGCATTTAGGCGAAGAGTACTCAGTGGAAATTATCCATGTTCGGAAGGACGATAAAACTGTTGCGTTTTTCCCTTTTGTCTATGAAAAAGGATGGTTGACCTACAAGTATTATTTTATGGCATTCGGGCTGGCGAACTATATGGATATCGTTGCGAAAAAGAATGTTCTTGACGAAACCATCGAGTTTGTAATTGATGAAATTATAAGAACAAGAAAGAATGTTGTGTTTTACCTACATGGATTGCTGGAAAGTAGTGACACTCCTGAAAGATTAGAAGCTTATTTACAAAAACGGGAATTTACATTTTCCGTTCATCGGACAATTACGCCTTTTATTGATCTCAACAGGATAAAAACAGATAAATATATGGCGGAAAGACAACGGTTGCACCGGTTGGACAGGAGAGAAAAGAAACTTCGAGAAATTGGGGATTTCCTAGTTGTGCAAACAAACATGGGGGAAATGGAAACGTTATTTAAACTGCACAAAAAACAATGGGAAAAGAAGCATGATACAAGTGGATTTACAAATGAAAAAGAAAAGAATTTTTTCCGGAGTCTTGCCCGTATTAAAGACGGTCCTATGAAAACCGAAATCGATTCATTGTATATCAATGATACAATGATTGCTTTTAATTATGGTTTTAATTGTCGTGGGAGGTTTTTGGGTTACGTTCTAGGTTTCGATAATGATTTTCAAGGTTTTGGTCCTGGGCGTATTCTTGAAAAGGAAAAAATCTTACAATGTAAAAATGATGGTTATTCAAAATTTGATTTAAGTATTGGATACGAACCGTATAAGTTTGACTGGAATACGGATGTTGATTATACACGAAAAATGATTTTTTCATCAGATACGATCAGTGCAAATACTTTGCGTTATATCATGTCAATGAAGGAAGTCCTTATTGAGCGCGTTAAGAAAAACCATAAAGTCGTATTATTTAAACGAAATAAAATCGGGAAACTACTATATATCCTCAGAAACTTATTCAATAAAAATGGAATGACAAGTATTTGGAAGGGGTTCACTAAAGTCTTAATTTGGGCAAAAAAGATTATATACGAACGTGACCAGTTTGACGTTTACAAGATAGAAAAAAAGAATATTGTTGATTCACTTAACCCGGACTTGTTTGTCGAATTGAAATTAGAAGATGCATTAAACGATCCAATAATTGCTAAACAACATATGAAGGAAGTTTGTCGGAGGATGTATGGAGGATACAAAGGATATTATCATAAAGGAAGTTTAGCTTTTGAAAGTATAATTTGGACGAACGAAAAGGTGCTAAGAATCGATTCTATTTCTCATATTGAAAACTTCCGAAAAAGTTCTATCCATATATCGAATTGGAATGAGAGTAATCTGGCAGACGTCTGTTCATACGTAAAACAAAAAAGCAATGCAAGATTGGTTTATGTAACAAGTAAGAATGAAAATGGAACCCCTAAGAGCCTGTTAGGGAATTTAGGGTTTACTAAATGTAAGAAGATATATAAAAGAACTTATATGGGTTTTAGAAAGCTTTTGGTTACTGAATAATAGCGGGGAGGAAAAGTTATACTCGAAATCGAAAGAAAAATATTGAATGTAAATATTAAGACTGTCTATTTTGCAAACGAAAGTATTCAATCAGACCCTCATATTCAGTTAATCGGGTATTCCCATTCGATTTTCCCGGGAAACTCTCTTAGAAGACTCGAAACCATTCAACTCGATTTATTGAAAGAGGAAAATACATTACTAATGGAAATGCATAAAACAACCAGAAGGCAAATTAGAAGTGCATTGGAAAGAGAACTTACGCATGTCGTTATTGAAAAACCTTCAGATGATGAAATGGCAAAGTTTCAAACCTATTACAATCATTTCGCAAAAAATAAGAAGACACATGCCTGTAATGCGTACCACATGCAAACAATGAAACTACTTCGTGATAAACAGGCACTGATACTGACTTACATGCAAAACAAGAAAAAAGATATTCTATGTTACCGTGTTTATATAACGGATGGTCGAATTGTGATGAATTTGTATTCTGCATCGCATTTTAGGATGGTTGAGAGCTCCGAAGAAAAAAGGATTCTTAGCCAAGCCAATAGACTTCTTATATGGCAGTGTATACTCTGGTTTAAAGATAAAGGACACACAATATATGACATGGGCGGATTATCGGACAACGAAAACATTCGTAGGTTTAAACAGGGATTCGGTGGGGAAATCATCCCTGTTTTTACAGGTTATGAAGCGAGTTCAAACATTGCAAAATGGATTCTGAAACTAAGAAATTGGAAATTGGCCACTGCTAGTGCCAAGGGGATACAGTGAATAAAAAGGGGATATTCATTGTATCGCTTGATTTCGAACTGAATTGGGGAGTCCATGACGTTTTTTCATTAGAGCAATATAGTGAGAACCTAAAAGGTGTCAGAACAGCTATTCCAAGAATGCTAGAGCTTTTTCAACAGTTTGATATACATGCGACTTGGGCAACAGTGGGGATGCTTTGTTTTGACAATAAGGAAGATTTAACGCAGAATCTTCCCCTCCTCCAACCGGAGTACGAGAATGAAGAGTTTTCCTCTTATAAGAAACTAGACATGGTCGGGGAAAATGAAGAACAAGATCCTTACCATTTTGGTTTATCCTTAGTCCATCAAATTGCCAGTGTACCAAACCAGGAGATAGGAACACACACCTTCTCACATTATTACTGTCTTGAAAACGGACAGGATGCGAGGCAGTTTACATCAGATCTTACTCAATCCATTAAGGTTTGCAGTATTGATGAACAGCCGATTCGCTCGCTTGTTTTTCCAAGAAACCAATTGAATGAAAACTACTTGCAAATTTGTAAAGACGCGGGCATCGATAGTTTTCGGGGGAACGAAGAAAGTTGGCTATACAAAGCGGGTCGTTTCAAAGAGCAGGGACAGTTAAAAAGGATTTTTCGTTTGCTTGATTGTTATATAAATATATCGGGACAACATACGTATGCCATAGATAAGGTGGAATCAGAGCCACTTGTTAACTTACAATCAAGCAGATTTCTAAGACCTGTTAGTCGGTCGTTAAAAAAATTCGAACCATTGCGACTAAAAAGGATTAAAAAAAGCATGATCCATGCGGCGAAGAACGGTGAAGTGTTTCATCTTTGGTGGCACCCTCATAACTTCGGAAGAAACACCGATGAAAACATTCAGTTTTTGACAGAAATTCTTTCCTTAGTAGCAGAATTACGGAAAGAGTACGGATTTGAAAGTCTCAATATGGCTGAAGCATCTGCATTAGTATTGAAGTTAAATGATAAGTAATACGAAAAGTAAACCTCCACTTAGAATTAATTTAAAGTGAAGGTTTACTTTGTCTTGACCATCGTATTTTGAATGCCTAATGACAAACGCTTTGGAAAGAGGTGGCGGTTCTGTCATAACACCAATCAATCGACATGTATGCAATTTGTAAGATAACCGATGGATTGGGTTGGTAACTAACGTCAGCATTTCAAATCACTTTTTCCGCTTCTTATCATAAGGCCTTACCATCAGCCCCATCTCCTTACGTTCTTTATCAAGCGCCTTATAAAACGAAATCATCATAAGGATTATGATAAAGGAGAGGGGCAATGCTGCTATGATTAATGCATTCTGAAGTGCAGTTAGTCCATTGGCAGAGAGTAGAATCATGGCAACAGCAGCCTGAGCGATACCCCATGTTAGTTTCACTGTGTTCGGCGGATTGAGTGATCCGTATGTCGACTGCATTCCAAGTACGAATGTTGCAGAATCTGCGGAAGTGATGAAAAAGATTGCAACGAGAATGACTGCGATAATCGATAGCGTCATCGACATTGGCATCGCATTGAAAACGGCGAAAAGCGTTTCCTCTGTTTTTAGTCCGGACAGATCGGTTCCTTTCGTTTGTACATCTATTGCAGTCGTACCGAAAACGGAAAACCAGAAGAGGCTTAGTAGGGTTGGTAACATCAGGACACCGACAAGGAATTCCCGGATCGTTCGACCACGCGATACACGCGCGATGAATATACCGACGAAAGGAGCCCATGAAATCCACCATGCCCAGTAAAAAATGGTCCAGTCATTAATCCATGCACGATGACTTTCATTAACAGGTGCTGCCCGGAAACTCATCCGTATCAAGTTTTGCAAATAAGTACCGATTGTATCAGTAAACGTATTGAAAATTAACAAGGTTGGCCCAAGTATAACAACAAGGATAAGTAATACTAATGCGAGAATCATATTGATGTTAGACAAATATTTAATCCCTTTGCTTAGACCTGACCATGAAGACGCAACAAACAAAATTGTAACAATAATGATAATGGCAACTTGAATAGGGAAACTGATGGGCAAATCGAATAGATAAGCTAATCCTCCGTTAATTTGAATGGCGCCAAATCCTAGTGTCGTTGCGACACCGAATACTGTCGCGAAAACAGCAAGAACATTAATCAGAGTACCTAACCAACCGTCCATTCGTTTTCCAAATAGCGGTTTCATTGTTGAAGATATCAAACCGGGCTCTCCTTTACGGAATTGGAAATAGGCAAGAGTCATGGCGACGACAGCGTAAATCGCCCATGCATGAATTCCCCAATGGAAAAAAGTGAAGCGCATTGATTCACGGAAGGCCGCGGCTGTTTCTGGTTGTTCAGTTGCTGGGTTGATGGCAAAGTGAGATAAAGGTTCTGCTGCTCCCCAGAAAACAAGTCCTATCCCCATCCCTGCTGAAAATAGCATTGAAAACCAGCTTAAACGAGAATACTCAGGTTTTTCGTCGGGCTTACCTAGTGTAATCTGCCCCATTGGACTGACTATAAAGAACAGACAGAACAAAACAATCCCGGTGACTACTAGTAGATAATACCAACCGAACGATGATGTGATAAAATTCTTCATATTGTTAGTAACTATTTCGAAGCTTTCCGGCGAGATAGCACCGTATAAAACTGTCACTACTACAAGTGCTAAGGTAATCCAAAATACGTTAGATACTTTTTTCATCAAATCACCTCTGTTTCTAATGGGGTTTTGGTACATATCTTTTGGAGTAATCATACCCATTACTCCTCTTGTGCATTCATTATATCCATATACCCTTTGGTAATCATAGTTAAACAGTTAAAAAGCGATTCCAGATGACGATTGGAATCGCTTTGTTAAATATGAATATATTATTTGAAAAGTAAGTTGTTATAATTATGAAGGTCGTGCATTTCTAGCAGGTAAATCTGTCAATTTGGTTAAGGTCCATGCCCATGTATTGCCATCTTCTTTGTCTGCTGCGCCATCTATAGCCCGCAACTGAAGTCCGACCGACGAAGACCGGGAAGAACCAAAAACCTTGTCTTCTCGATGTCCAGATAAAAGTGTAGCGGAATAGACAACCGCGGATTGCCCCGGGGTCTACTGCGAACAATGAAGTACTAGGATATTCCGGTATTCGGTTTGGAGGTGGTGAGCTAGGAGCCCGCTGTCCTTGCTGTTGTCCTTGACCGCCGCCTCGCCCAGGTGGGAAACCTGGTCCACCTTGCCCTGGAAAACCTGGCCCCCCGAATCCTGGACCACCTTGCCCTGGGAAACCTGGCCCTCCGAATCCTGGACCGCCTTGCCCTGGGAAACCTGGTATCCCGAACCCTTGCCCACCTTGCCCCGGTGGATCTGGCATCCCAAACCCTTGCCCGCCTTGCCCTGGTGGGAACCCAGGCATTCCGTATCCCTGCCCACCTTGCCCTGGTGGGAATCCAGGCATTCCGTATCCCTGCCCACCTTGCCCCGAAGGAAATCCTTGCATTCCCTGTCCAGGCATACCCATGCCCGGCGGCCAGCTTTGATTCTCATATCCTTGCATTCCTTGAGACGGATTACCTTCATATCCATCAGGTAATCTCGGGAACCATTGTTGCTCCCCTTGACCACCTGGTTGCATGTTAACCATTCTTCCACTCCTTCCAAGCGATTCCCCTTATCCTATGCGACAATAAATGAAATGCGTGGACTATTCGTATAATAATTTGTGAAAAGGGTGGAGAATTGAGCAAAATCGACAACAATTTCCCCGAACTTTTTTACATCCATTATTGAGAACTTTTTTCACTTATTTAATGCTTTACCTCATTACAACAGCGCCTTGTTAGAACAGACTAAACTTTCTGAAAAGTGTTACTTTATGTGTTTTAATAATGTACGATAAGACTAGGTTAAGTAATTTTAGATAAAGGATGGGTGACATGATTGAATTAACAGGTTCCTCTCTCCGCCTAAATCAGATGAGTGAAATACTTTATAAAGAAGTGGGCGTTTCATTAAACAGTGAAGCATTGAAACGTGTCCATAAAAGTCGTGAAGCTGTCGAGAAAATTGTGCGAGATGACCGGACTGTTTATGGCATCAATACTGGATTTGGCAAATTCAGTGATGTGAAAATCGATGAAAAGGATACGAAAGCATTGCAACTTCACCTGATTCGTTCGCATTCGTGTGGGGTGGGAGAGGCGTTCCCTGAAATCGTTTCGCGTGCAATGGTCGTTCTCCGTTTGAATGCTTTGCTGAAGGGGTTTTCAGGAATTCGTGCTGAAGTACTGGAACGCTTCGCTTATATGGTGAATAACCGTATCCATCCAGTCATTCCTCAGCAAGGCTCACTCGGTGCATCAGGAGATCTTGCACCTCTCGCTCATTTAGCACTCGTATTGCTAGGCGAAGGGTTTGTGTGGCAAGACGGATTGCATACACCTTCTGCAGATGTGTGGAAAAAGCATGGAATGGAGCCCATCGTACTTGAAGCGAAAGAAGGGCTTGCGCTCATCAATGGAACGCAAGCGATGACTGCACAAGGTATAGTCAATTATTTAGAGGCAGAATCACTTGCCTTTGTCAGTGAGTGGATAGCGGCTATGACAATGGAAGCATTATATGGAATCACAGACGCATTTCATCCAAGCATACATGAAGCACGCGGTTATCCTGAACAAGTAGATGTGGCGGCGAGGATGTTGGGTTGGTTAGATGGAAGTCTTCTTACTACGATCCAAGGGGAAAAGCGTGTCCAAGATGCTTATTCCATTCGTTGCATTCCACAAGTGCACGGTGCAAGCTGGCAGGTACTTGGTTATGTAAAAGAAAAACTAGAGATTGAGATGAACGCAGCAACGGATAATCCGCTCATTTTTAATAATGGCGACACGGTTGTATCAGGGGGGAATTTCCATGGACAGCCGATTGCCTTTGCGATGGATTTCTTGAAACTAGGGGTGGCGGAACTTGCCAGTATTTCCGAACGGCGTATCGAACGGCTCGTTAATCCGCAATTGAATGAAGGATTACCGCCATTCCTAAGTCCCGAACCAGGACTGCAGTCAGGTGCCATGATTTTGCAGTATTCAGCCGCAAGCCTGGTATCAGAAAATAAAACACTCGCACACCCTGCATCCGTCGATTCGATACCGTCATCGGGTAACCAGGAAGACCATGTTTCAATGGGAACAATCGGTGCAAGGCATGCACATGAAATCATTAAAAATGCGAGAAATGTCCTTGCAATTGAAGCACTGTGTGCAATGACAGGTTGTCATATCCGCGGACCCGAACAGATGGCGCCGAAAACCCGTGTCAAGTTCGACCAATTGTTGAAAATCGTACGTCCGATTGAAGAAGATCGTATTTTTACGCCGGATATTGAAAAGCTCGCTCAATTTCTGCTTGGGTGAAGTAGTAAGCCAAGTTGTCATCGTGTTGATTGGTTAGGCAATTCCGCTTCTTCTACCGGTTAAAGCGTTGTCGTATCGTTCGAGTTGTACGATATGAGCATCGGGATTCACATTGCCTGTCATAATATCGGCGATAATTTTTGAACCTAGCATACTGTAAACAGTTCCATTTCCTCCATATCCAAGTAGATAATAATGATTACCTTTTGCCGGATGCTCTCCGATGAATGGTAAGTTATCTAGCGACTCTCCAAATGTTGCACAATAAGCGTAGTCAATTTCAATCGGAATTTCTGGAAAAAGTGCCTCTAGTTGTTTTTTTAAGTTTTTTCCGCGTTTCATAATGGATTCATTTGAAAGAGGAGCTTGGGGTTTATCCTCGTCGAGCCCGCCTACAATGATTCGGTTGTCGATTGTTGTCCGCATGTAAAGATAAGG
Organism: Sporosarcina sp. Y352; assembly: GCF_056786535.1. NCBI lineage: Bacteria > Bacillati > Bacillota > Bacilli > Caryophanales > Caryophanaceae > Sporosarcina > Sporosarcina sp. Y352. The sequence goes on along the minus strand of NZ_JBXCJE010000008.1, from coordinate 72,052 downwards.
ACGCTTAGATTCCCAAATCAGCGCATTTTTATGCCAAATCGGGGAAGTGTCTAGTGGTTTAGTGACAATGACATACGAACGGTTAATGTCAGCACCAATCCGTTTTCCTACTGGAAACGTCTCATATCCAGTTGTAAAAAGAACTTTATCCGTATGGAATTCACCTAACGATGTAGAAACGTGCAACAGCCCATTTTCTTCGGTTACGCCATTCACTGCCGTATATTCAAAGAGATGGACATCCATTTTCTCGACTAATTGTAACAGTCCATTGACGAATTTATAGGGGTTCACTTCAGCATCGCCATATGTCACGATTGCCCCAGGTTTTGAAAAGGGGAGATGCATGCGGATTTCTTCTTCGTTCCAATAATCGCAAGGAAATCCATAAATCTTTAATGTTTCATACTCTTTCTTAATCCGTTTTAAATCATTTTCGTCACTTGCATAATAAACACTTGGCCGGCTGATGAAATCAGGGTCAATTGGCAACCGTTCAGCTGTTTGTTTTAGTTCTTCCATCGATTCCAAACATAACTGATAAAAACGTACAGCGTCCTTTTCTCCGATTTGTTCGATTAATTCATGAAGCATGATGTCATTTGAATATTGAAGCAACCCCGTATTCGCCATTGTACTGCCCGTAGCCATCTGCCGTTTGTCGAGCACTGCGATGGACAGACCTTTGTCAGCCAATGCAAGTGCTGAAAGAGCTCCCGACATCCCCCCACCTACAATAATGACATCATAATGTGACGCGATTTCTACCTTTTTTCGTTCGGGGGGGACCGGGATCGTTTCAGGCCAGTACAAAGAACCTTCGTGAATATGCATATTTACAACCTCCTATATGTAATCTAATATTCTTTACCCGCAATGAACAGATTGAAAGCATGCTATTATAGATAGAAGTCTTGAAAGAATAGGAAGACAGATAGGGGAAATAAATTTAATGACTACTGCAGAAAAACCACATATTTTACTAGTAGACGGAATGGCTCTCTTATTCCGCTCTTTTTTTGCAACATCAGCTATGGGACATTACTTTCCTAATGAATCGGGGGTCCCAACAAATGGGGTTCAAGGATTTGCCCGTCATACGATGACAGCGATGTCACTATTTAAACCGACACATATGGCAGTTTGCTGGGATATGGGTTCGCAAACATTTAGGAATGAATTATTTGAAGGATACAAAGCGAACAGACCAGCACCTGCACCGGAACTAGTGCCACAGTTTGATATGGCTAGAAGTGTTTCCGAAATGATCAATTGGAAGAACTATGGCGTTCCTGGCATGGAAGCGGATGATCTAATTGGTTCATTCGTAAAAACATGGAGCGATAAAGCGGATATCACAATTGTGACTGGAGATAAAGATATGCTTCAGCTACTTAGACCGGGTGTCCGAATTGCATTCACGAAAAAAGGATATGCCATTTACGACATTTATACAGAAGAGCGTTTTATAGAAGAATACGGAATTACACCAATCCAGTTCATCGACACAAAAGCATTTACAGGGGATACTAGCGATGGCTATCCCGGCGTGAAAGGAATTGGACCGAAAACTGCCCTTAAATTGATTAAAGAACACGGGACAGTTGAAGGTGTGATTGATTCGCTTCATGAACTGACGCCCGCGATTCGGAAGAAAATAGAAGAAGAGATGGACATGCTGTTACTCTCTAAAAAACTGGCGGAAATTCATTGTGAAGTAGAAATGAAAGGTTCGATTGAAGAGTTGGAAATTCCTATTTATGATAATGTAGTGAGGGAATTGATAGAAAAAGAAGGGTATTCGATGATTGTAAAACAAGCAGATTCACTGTTTTTATAAAATCACACACTGGGCATTATGAGCATAGTTGTTTTTGAATCGCTTTGGATTGAACAAACTTCTATACGCTTATCGAGATGTCTTAATTAGAGGGGATGCGACTTTGTCGCATCCCCTCCAATTTTTTCGGTAATCGTATGGTGGTTGTTCATCCGTCGCTCTCCAAAAACATAAGTACATGAAGTGCTGAAGCTTTTTTTGACGAAAGCATAGCTTGCTTCTTACCTTGAGAGTAGCGGTCAAAGATACAATTTTGACCGCTCTAACCTTTTAATATAGTTTCTCTATTTTCAACTTAGGGAAGTGTCACCTACTTATAAAGTTAGAAGAAAATACTATGTACAACGTGCTAGAGTGCCCGAAATTTCATCTTCGGGCACTTACACTCTTTATAGAATGTCATCTATTTTTTTCTTTCAGAGCAACTGCATTTTTCACTCGATTATTGTAGGAGCGCGACAGGCAATTAATCACAACAGTAAAACCGAAAAGAGCGTTGCAAGGAGTGACAGAGTCACTCCTTGCAACGCTTGCCCTCCCGGTAAAATTGTCCTGATTTATTCGCCGAAAGCGGGCCGAAAACAATCCAGTGAAAATATAGGTTTTCAAGCCTTTCTCAGCACAATCGGAGCTTTTTGAACTCACTATTCTCTAGGTTCAATTTTTACAAAAGATAATATCGAGCGGTTTCGATTGTAGGAAACTGACCGGACGCGACTATTCCGATTCCTTCCCCCGTTATCATGGATAAATAGAGTAATATCGTCATCTAGAACTTCATAACCGATAACAGGTACCCAGTGATAATTGAATTCAAAACTTCCGCGCCAACGCAAACTAAACCATTTATCAAACTTGGCGGCAACAAGTCGGTCATTATCGATTTGTCTTTTCACTTCATCAATACCACATTCAACTACATTCCAATCACTTCCAATTAGTTTGCGCATATTACGGATGAAGTGTCTTTTTAAAAGTCCGATTCTTGTTGTTCCAAGAAGTTTATATAAGTCGTTTATGTCATTAGGGTATGCATCTGGGGAAATCTGATCCATCAGAACACGCGCAGTGACGGGGCCACATGCAGAACCCCGGAATGACTCTTTAATATCATTATCATATTGTGATTTCCCAATCACATTCAGCACCTTTTTCACTATACACACCTCCTAAAGCAATTATACGCAAGTTATTTCCGAAACGATCTAGAGACAGTCAACAAAAAAAGAAGCAGTCTACAAGGAGACTACTTCTATTATGAATATCAATTATAGCTATTTTTGGACTTCTACATTTGAACCTTTTGCAAGAGCATTGCAAAGCTCTTCATCTGCTTGATAGAAGTTAGCAATCACGCGTCCGACAATATCGCGAATTTCAATTTGAGAGAAATCGTTTAGTAAGTTTTTAATGAGTGCTTGTTATGTAGCATTATCAGAAAAAAATGCTTCATCAGCGAGAGTGAAGTGTTTGACCGTTTTTTGACAATAATATCTTTATTGAAGTTCTGAAATTCACATAGGTTTCAATATCCAAATGAATGCCAGCATGAACAACTTCCCTGACGATAAGTGGATTGAAACCGACGAAGATAGGGCGAATACCCATTAGTTTTAAGCTTTCATTGAGTTGGTTGATTTCAAGTGTAAGGAGGTTAAAATCGAAATCCTCAATATCACTTGGGCTTACGCCAGTAAAATCAAATACAACACATTCTGTGTCTTTATTCTCTCCAACATAGCCGAGGACACGGGTACGTATTAAATCAAAACGATCTTTTCCGGTATGTCCTGAAATAGGGACCAAAATTGTATTTTCGACGATTGATGGAATTATCGGTGCAGCTGAATCCAGTAGAATTCTTTCATAAGATGCAATTTTAGCTTTAAGCTGACTGATTTCATTTTCATAATCCAATGTACGCACCTCAATACCGTTTTTTACTATTATACTTCAAATGGTAAAAAGGTCTATTAAAATACAAAAGCGGTTAGACATTTGTCCACCGCTTTTGTAACATACTCATTGCTTAAGCTTTTACGCTATCTAGAAAATCAGTAACTTGTGAAGGTGATTTTGCATTCGCACTATGTAAGTGCGCTTGTTTTTCACCGTTCTGGAAAATTAAAAGACTTGGGATACCCATAACTTCATACTTATCTGCGATTTCAGGCAACACGTCGCGGTCTACATCATACCATGTGTATGTGTCATACTTTTCAACGATCGGATCAATGAACATATCCATACGTGTGCAGTCTGGGCACCATCCTGCTTGGAATTTGACAAGTGCTTTAGAATCTCCTGAAATAACTTCGTTAAATTGTTCTACTGTTGTAATTGATTTCATAATTTATTAGCCTCCTTCATAGGTATATTGTACAACGTTATCACTGTAGACTGGTAATAATCTGTTTCGAGTAGTTAGGGTAACGTTTAAATTGAGAAAAGTCGATTTAAATATTGCGAAAATGGTGAATGTGTTTTACACTAAGAGTCATAGAAGTAGTTTCTATTTTTTTTGCCCATAAAATGAATGAGTGTTCATTCAAATGGAAAAGGGAGGCTTTACACGTGGCTTATCAAATTAAAAAAGCGGCAGTTTTAGGTTCAGGCGTCATGGGATCGGGCATAGCAGCCCATCTCGCAAATATTGGGATTCCCGTCCTGTTACTCGACATCATTCCTGGAAAGTTAACTGATGAGGAAGTGGCTAAAGGGCTTACACTTGAAAGTAGCGGGGTACGTAACAAGTTTGCAGCAGGCGCATTACAGAAACTATTGAAACAAAAACCTGCGCCACTGACTAAGAAAAGCAATCTGTCTCTCATAGAAGCAGGAAATTTTGAAGATGATTTAGACAAATTAAAAGACGTTGATTGGATTATAGAAGTAATTGTTGAAAATCTGGATGTGAAAAAAGGGTTATATGAAAAAATAGATGCGGTTCGTAAAACAGGCACAATTATCACTTCAAATACATCAGGTATCAGCATTGAAGCGATGGCAGAGGGACGTTCGGAAGACTTCCAAAAGCACTTCCTAGGAACGCACTTTTTCAATCCACCACGCTACTTGAAATTACTTGAAGTCATTCCGGCTAGTACAACAGCTCCGGAAGTCATTGAGTTCATGACTCGTTTTGGGGAAGATGTCCTTGGAAAAGGAGTTGTAATCGCTAAAGACACACCTAACTTTATCGCCAATCGGATAGGTACGTATGGTCTTCTAATCACGGTACGTGAGATGGAGAAACGTGGGTTTTCTATCGGTGAAGTCGATTCGGTTACAGGGACTTTGATTGGTCGTCCTACTTCGGCTACATTCCGCACGCTTGACGTTGTAGGGCTAGATACTTTCATGCATGTAGCTAAAAACGTCTACGATAAAACAGAGGGCGAAGAGCAAAAGGTATTTGAATTGCCGCCATTTATGAAGAAAATGATTGAAAACGGCTGGATTGGTGCTAAGGCGAAACAAGGATTCTATTTGAAACAAGGAAAAGAAATTCTTGAACTGGACACGGAGACCTTTGAATACAGTCCGGCTAAAAAATTGAAAACGCCTTCTATTGAAATGGCAAAACAACAAAAAGGGCTTGCTCGTAAGGTGAAAACCCTTGTCTATGCGGATGACCGTACAGGAGAAATTCTTTGGAACATCCTTGCTCCGACAATGCTCTATTCGGCACAATTGCACGGTGAAATTGCAGACGATATCGTGGCACTCGACAATGCCATGAAGTGGGGCTTTGGATGGCAGCAAGGGCCTTTTGAGATATGGGATGCAATCGGCGTTGAACAATCCGTTACTAGAATGAAGGAAGAAGGCTATGAAATTCCTTCTTTTGTTCAAAGTTTGCTAGCTAAAGGCTATGAAACTTTTTACAGAGAAGAAGACAGTGAACGCTACTTCTTTGATGGCGAGGATTATAAGCTTGTTCCAATAAATGAAAAAAGTATCGATTTGAAACGGTATAAGAAAAAACACGGTGTCATCAAAAAGAATTCTGGCGCTAGTTTAATCGACCTTGGCGATGGTGTGGCACTTCTTGAATTCCATTCGCAATCGAATTCAATCGGTCCCGACATCATTCAAATGATCAATTTCGCTGTGGATGAAGTGGAGAAGAACTTTAAAGGACTCGTTATCGGAAATCAAGGCAAAAACTTCTGCGTAGGCGCAAACCTTGGGATGATTCTTATGGAAGCACAAGATGATAATATCTTTGAACTCGATTACATCATACGTTCATTCCAAAATGCCATGATGAAAATCAAATATTCCTCAAAACCTGTTGTCGCTGCGCCGTTCGCAATGACGCTTGGGGGCGGGGCGGAGGTTTGTCTGCCAGCCGCGCATATTCAAGCTTCAATGGAAACGTATATGGGGCTTGTAGAAGCCGGTGTAGGTTTGACACCAGGTGGTGGAGGAAACGTCGGGCTATATACGAAACATTTGAAAGGATTGCCGAATGGCGTCCATATTGACTATCAATTTGTTGCTAACAAAGTATTCGAATCCATTGCAACTGCAAAAGTTTCCGCGTCGGGTGAAGAAGCACGTGAAAACAACTTCCTTGATTTCGCGGATGGTATCAGTGTTAACGCTGATCACTTAATCTATGATGCGAAACAGGCAGCAATTGCATTATTTGATATGGGCTATAAAGCGCCTCAACGTGAAAAAATCCCTGTTACAGGCGATTCTGGTTATGCGACGATGCTGTTAGGTGCAGAAGGCATGTTCTTATCTGGTTATATCAGTGAATACGATTTGGAAATTGCGAAGAAGCTGGCGTTTGTTTTATCGGGCGGAAAAGTGCCGTACGGAACACTTGTTGAGGAACAATATATGTTGGATCTTGAACGTGAAGCGTTCCTTAGCCTTGTGGCGGAACCGAAATCACAGCAACGTATGCAACATATGCTCGTAAAAGGAAAACCACTGCGCAATTAATGTTGGATTGTATATAGCAAAGAGGAGGAAATTCAATGCGTGAAGCAGTAATAGTAGCCGGTGCACGGACGCCGGTTGGGAAATCGGGCAGAGGCACACTTGCAACAGTACGCCCGGATGATTTAGGGGCACTTGTGATTAAAGAAACATTGAAACGTGCGGGTGGTTATGACGGACCAATTGACGACCTAATCATTGGCTGTGCAATGCCTGAAGCGGAACAAGGATTGAACGTTGCTCGCAATATAGGCGCACTTGCAGGTCTTCCAGATACGACGCCTGCCATTACAATAAACCGGTACTGTTCATCAGGACTACAGTCAATTGCCTATGCGGCTGAGCGTATAATGCTGGGCTCTTCACAAGCAATTATCGCTGGTGGCGTCGAGTCAATGAGTATGGTGCCCATGATGGGAAATACAATTAGACCGAATGCGCACTTAGCGGAAACGGCTCCTCAGTACTATATGGGTATGGGTCACACTGCTGAGCAAGTTGCGGTAAAATATGGCATTACGCGTCAAGACCAGGATGAATTTGCTGTTTTATCCCACCAAAAAGCGGGGGCGGCGATTGCAGCTGGGAAATTCGATGATGAAATCGTACCCGTCGAAATCGTGAAACGTACTGTAGATGATAACGGGAAGTATAGCGAGAAGAAGTTCATGTTTGAAATGGACGAAGGCGTTCGTCACGGAACAAGCGTGGAGGGATTGGCTAAATTGCGTCCGGCATTCTCAGTGACAGGTACTGTTACTGCGGGGAACTCATCACAAACATCGGACGGAGCAGGTTCTGTACTTGTTATGGACCGTGAAGTGGCTGAAGCACAAGGCTTGAAACCAATCGCGAAGTTCTTGTCATTTGCAGTGGGCGGCGTGCCTCCTGAAGTGATGGGCATCGGCCCGATCGTGGCAATACCAAAAGCGCTTAAACTGGCAGGACTTTCAATTGAAGATATCGATGTCTGGGAGTTGAATGAAGCGTTTGCGTCTCAATCACTTCAAGTTATTCGCCATTTAGGCCTTGATATCGATAAAGTAAATTTCAACGGCGGAGCAATCTCCCTTGGGCATCCACTTGGCGCAACAGGAACGATATTAACAATACGCATGATGAGTGAATTAAAACGACAAGGTAAACAGTTCGGCGTCGTTACAATGTGTATCGGCGGCGGAATGGGCGCAGCGGGCGTATTTGAACTTATATAGAAGGAACGCAGTCTAAGGTCGCGACGTCCTGTCGCAACGACTGCATGACCTACATCCTGTAGGCCCGAGGGGCTGGCGCTCGGAGCTAGACAAATAGAAAAGCGGAGGGCGCCGTCTAGCCCCGACAGGCACAAGACAGTTTGCTAAGAGGCGCACCTCAGCCTCTCTAGCGAAATGACTTGTGACCCCGAGGGGCTGGCGCTCGGAGCTAGACAATGAAAACTGACAATCTTTCAAGAAAAAAAGGAGGAAACTAAATTGACTGAATTAAAAACGAACGAACTGATAAAAGGCGGAGCTTTCCTAACAGAAGACATTGAGGCAAACCGTGTATTTACCCCTGAAGACTTTACTGATGAACAGAAAATGATTGCAAAAACAGCAGAAGACTACGTGAAAAATGAAGTTACACCTGTCGTGGAAAATCTTGAAAACCATGAATTCGAGCACTCTGTAAGACTACTTAAATCTGCGGGGGATCTAGGACTTCTAGGAGCGGATGTACCAGAAGAATACGGTGGTCTTGGACTCGACAAAATCGCGTCTGCACTTATCTCAGAAAAGATGTCTGTAGCAGGCGGATTCTCGATTACTCATGGCGCACATGTTGGTATCGGAACATTACCAATCGTACTTTTCGGAAATGAAGAACAGAAGAAAAAGTATTTGGAAAACTCTGTATCAGGTGACAAAATCTCTGCATATGCACTGACTGAGCCAGGTTCTGGTTCTGACGCATTGGGTGCGAAAACAAATGCAAAATTGAATGCTGCTGGAACACACTACATCTTAAATGGTGAAAAACAGTGGATTACGAATGCCGGATTCGCAGATATATTTGTTGTTTACGCGAAAATCGATGGCGATAAGTTCTCTGCATTTATCGTCGAAAAAGAATTCCCAGGTGTATCTGTCGGAGCTGAAGAGAAAAAGATGGGTATCAAATCTTCATCAACACGTACATTAATTTTACAAGATGCTGAAGTACCTGTAGAAAACTTATTAGGTGAAATCGGTCGCGGTCATATTATCGCGTTCAATATCTTGAATATCGGACGGTACAAATTGGGAGTTGGCACAATTGGTGGATCTAAACGTGCGCTTGAACTTGCAATTACTTATACGAACCAGCGCCAGCAATTCAAAACACCAATTTCTTCATTCAACTTGACTAAACAAAAACTGGCGACGATGGCATCCAGGCTATATGCAGCAGAAAGTTTGATTTACCGTACGGTTGGCTACTTTGAAGAGCGACAAAGCCAGTTGAGCCCTGCTGAGCAAAAAGATGGAAAAGCGATTGCAGCGGCAATTGCGGAATATGCAATCGAATGTTCCATCAACAAAGTCGTCGGGTCCGAAGTGTTGGATTACATTGTCGACGAAGCGGTTCAACTCCACGGTGGATACGGCTTTATGGCAGAATACGAAGTAGAGCGTATTTACCGCGATTCACGCATCAACCGTATTTTTGAAGGAACTAATGAAATCAACCGTCTACTTGTTCCGGGGACGTTCCTGAAAAAAGCGATGAAAGGCGAACTACCATTGCTTCAACAAGCACAAGCGCTTCAAGAAGAACTTCTTATGATGATGCCTGAGGAAATTGGTGATGAAGTACTTGCACAAGAGAAAGTACTCGTTAAAAATGCTAAAAAGATTGGTTTACTTGCGGCAGGTCTAGCTGCACAGCGTTTCGGCACGAAGCTTGAAGCCGAGCAAGAGGTGCTAGTCAACATTGCGGACATCGCTAATAATATCTTTGCCATGGAATCCGCGCTTCTCCGATCGGAAAAAGCGATTGCACGCGTAGGTGAAGAGAAGTCTCAACAAAAAATCCTTTACACACAAATTTTCTGTCAAGAAGCTTTTCAAGACATCGAGCGAGATGCGAAAGAAACGATTCTGGCAGCAGTAGACGGAGATAACCAGCGTATGATGATTTCTGCATTGCGTAAATTAACACGTTCAAATCCTTATAATATCATCGCTAAAAAACGCGAAGCTTCAGTTAAGCTAATCGAAGCAGAGAAGTTTATCGTTTAACATTCCTACCGATTAACCGATAAATAACTTAATCACACTGGGCACTACGAGTATGGTTGTCTTTGAATCGCTTAGGATTGAAAGACCTCTATACCATTACCGAGATGTCTTAATAAATAGGGATGCGACTTCGTCGCATCCCTATTTATCATTTTGGTAATCTTATGGTGGTTGTTCATCCGTCGCTCTCCAAAGACACAAATACAAGAAGTGCCGAAGTGTTTCGGGACGAAAGAATAGCTCGCTTCTTACTTGGAGAGAAGCGGCCAAAGATACAATTTTGGCCGCTCAAACCTTCTACTATTGGATCCCTATTACTATATAAAGGAAGTGTCAATTTCTAATAGAACATCACATAATCTTTGCTGAAAGTTAGTGAAGAATTCAATGTACAAGGTGCTAGAGTGACCGAAATTGCATCTTCGGGCACTTACACTCTTATAGAAGATCATCTATTCTTTTCTTCCAAAGCAACCACTTTTTTCACTTGAATTTTGTAGGAACGCGACAGGCAATTAATCACAAGAATATTACCCCAAAGGGTGTGGCTAGAAGTGACGGAGTCACTTCTAGCCAAAACTATTCCTCGGTAAAAGGGTCGTAATTAATTCGCCGAAAGCGGGCCGAAAATTATCCAGTGAAAATGGCAGTATTCCAGCCCTTCTCATCTGCTTTTTATGCAAGTATATGGTTATTCAACAGACGTGACATATTAATGAAGTAAAATTGCAGATTTCACACTGAGATCCTGCTGTCTATATATGCCAGGTAGTTTTTTCTGTTATACTGTGAAAAATGGAGGCGTTGCGGTATGGGATTAATTTACTACGGTTACCCGAAATGCGGGACGTGTAGAAAAGCGAAAAAGTGGCTTGAAACGAATAACTTGGACTTTCAAGAAGTGAACATTGCGGAAGCTCCTCCGTCAGAAGAGGAACTTGGAAAGATGATTGCAGCTTCTGATTTGGAATTGAAAAAGTTTTTCAATGTCAGCGGCATGAAATATAGAGAGCTTAATTTGAAAGACAAACTGCCTACAATGTCCGATGAAGAAAAAATTAGTTTGCTATCATCAGACGGTATGCTCATCAAAAGACCGATTGTTTATGGAGAAGGAAAAGTAACTGTCGGTTTCAAGGAAGAAGAATTTAATAAAGTCTGGGGCAATTAAGTTACAGTCTTGTCTTTATCAGAGAAATATGACAGAATTGAAGAGAATGAAACTATTTATTTGGAGGGGTATAAATGAGCACACCAAAAGATCTGCGTTATTCTGAAGAACACGAATGGGTAAAGGAAGAAAACGGTAATTACCGCATCGGTATTACACACTTTGCACAATCTGAACTTGGAGATATCGTATTCGTTGAACTTCCATCTGTTGGCGATGAAATCAAAGCGGACGAGCCTTTCGGAAGCGTTGAGTCGGTTAAAACAGTATCTGAATTATATGCTCCAATCAGCGGTAAAGTACTTGAAGTGAACGAAGGACTAGAAGACAGCCCTGAATTCGTCAATGAATCACCGTATGAAAATGCATGGATGGTCGTCGTTGAACCTTCTAACACTTCTGAGTTGGACGAACTTATGTCTGCAGAAGCGTATGATAAAATGACAATCGGAGAATAATTGAAAATTATTCAGCAGTAGTTCAAAACCTTGCTGAATAAATTTCAAGCCTCCGGCGGATGCTACAGATTTTGAAAGGAGTGAATTGAGCAAGCTCAATTCAAAATCTGGGCGCAAATACGCCGAGGCGTATTTGATTTAACTGAGCGCCGGAATAATTCCGGCGTTTTTTGCATCTTACTGTCGATTTGCGAAGGAGGAACTCTCTTGTCGGATGAAAAAATCATCATAGTAGAGGGCGGTTCGGATAGAAAAAGATTAGCGCGTATACTTGCGGAGTCAGTCAAAATCATTTGTACGAACGGTACAGTAAGCCCATATCGGCTTGAAGAGTTGCTTGCGCCCTATGAAGAACAGGACCTGTATGTTTTTGTCGATGCTGATGAAGATGGTGAAAAAACGCGTATATTATTTAAAAGAGAATTTCCAGCAGCAATCCATCTATATACAGAAAAAGAGTACCGGGAAGTGGAGACGACCCCGTATAAAGTGTTAGCTGAAATACTACAAGATGCGGAATTCAAAATCCGACCCGAATTTTTACTTTAAAGGATGTAAGATAAATGGAAAATTGGACACGCGAACAGTGGGAGGCAACTTTGAAGGACTCACCCGATTCTGCGTTTTATTTATATACACCGATGTGTGGTACATGTGCAGTCGCTTCTAAAATGATGAACGTCATTTCTGTCATGAAACCGGAAATGCCAATCGGGAAAGCGGATTTGAACTATGTGCAATCTATGGCAATTGACTATGAAATTGAAAGCGTTCCTTGCTTGTTGATACAGAAGGATGGCGTTTTACAACATAAAGTCTATGCTTTTCAGTCAGTCCCGTATCTGTTGGAATTGATTGATTGACAATCAAGACAGGAATTTGATATAATACGACTTAACCAACAATTGAATAAGTCGCTCTTATTAAGAGAGGTGGAGGGATAGTGCCCTACGAAGCCCGGCAACCGTCACGAAAGTGAAATGGTGCCAAATCACACAAAGTGCATAGCATACTTTGAGAGATGAGAGATTGGACAAACGTTTATTTTATGATAACGTAAAGCCTTTCTGCCCGTCTGCAGGAAGGTTTTTTTTGTACAGAAAAGCGGAAGGCGCCTGCAGCTAGACACATGAAAAGCGGAAGGCGCCGGTTAGGCCCGACAGGCATAAGACATGCTGGCGAAGCGGCGCACTTTGCCGCACAGCCGGTATGGCTTATGACCCGAGGGGCTGGCGCCTGTAGCTAGACACCAGAAAAGCAGAAGGCGCCGCTAAAGGAACGCAACCTAAGTTCGCGACGTCCTGTCGCAACGGTTGCATGACCTGCATCCTGCCGGCCCCCGACAGGCATAAGACAACGAAAGAATTCTTAATTTTAATTTACATAGACAAAATTTCAGAGGTGAAATCAATGATTCAATTAACGGATATTAATAAACGGTTCGGTGAAGGACCCGGCAGTATTACAGCGGTTGAAAATGTATCACTCGAAATAGCTGATGGTGAAATTTTCGGTGTGATCGGTTATAGTGGCGCTGGAAAAAGTACTTTGATTCGACTGTTGAACGGTCTAGAAATGCCTACTTCAGGAAGTGTGAATATCGGCGGTTTGGAAATGTCGGCTATCAAAGGCAAAGCGTTGAGGGAAGCGCGGCAGAAAGTGAGTATGATTTTTCAACATTTCAACTTGCTGTGGTCGCGGACGGTGAAAGACAATATTGCATTCCCTCTTGAAATCGCGGGTGTGCGAAAAGCCGAGCGCGAAAAGAAAGTGGCGGAACTGATTGAACTGGTTGGTTTGACTGGTCGAGAAAATGCATATCCATCAGAATTGTCGGGCGGTCAGAAACAGCGTGTAGGGATAGCTCGTGCACTTGCAAACGACCCTGAAGTCCTACTTTGCGACGAGGCGACTTCTGCTCTTGATCCGGAAACGACGGATTCGATACTGGATCTTCTGACTGGTATTAATGAAAGGCTTGGACTGACGATTGTTCTCATCACACATGAAATGCACGTAATCCGGAAAATCTGCCATAGGGTTGCAGTCATGGAAGCTGGGAAAGTTGTCGAGATGGGGGACGTACTCGATGTGTTCCAATCGCCAAAAGAGGCCATTACGAAGCGATTTGTTTCTCAAGTGACGGAGCCCGCGGAAGCGAAGCAGGCAATGGCGCATATTAAGGATGAATTTCCAACAGGTACACTTATCAAGCTTGTGTTCGTTGGTGAGCAGACGGAACAACCTGTGCTCGCAAGTCTCATTCGGAAATACGATGTGGGTGTCAATATCGTCCAAGGAAACATTTCCCATACACATGGTGGAGCATATGGCTCACTTATCCTCCAGCTCCTTGGAGATTCAACAATTATTGAGGAAGCAATTCAATACCTCAATGAAAATGATGTTCAGACAGAGGTGATCGGTAATGATTGAAAACCTTTTTCCGAATGTTGATTGGACTAAGATGTGGGAAGCGACAGCAGAAACGCTCTATATGACAGCAATTTCAACACTGTTCACATTGATTATTGGACTCGGACTCGGAATCATACTCTTCCTAACAAGTCCCGGACAACTGTGGTCGAATAAGTTGGTCAATGTTATTTCAGGGGCATTCGTCAATATTTTTAGATCAATTCCGTTTATCATATTAATCATATTGCTTATTCCGTTTACGAAATTTCTTCTTGGCACAATTCGCGGACCGGATGCAGCATTGCCGGCACTTATTATTGGAGCGGCTCCATTCTATGCAAGAATGGTGTTGATTGCATTGCAGGAGATTGATAAAGGTGTAATTGAAGCTTCGAAGTCAATGGGAGCGAAAACGAGGACGATTATTTTTAAAGTTCTCTTACCGGAATCGATGCCAGCACTTGTCTCCGGTATCACCGTAACAGCAATCGCACTTGTCGGGTACACCGCTATGGCGGGGATCATCGGCGCAGGTGGACTTGGGAATCTCGCGTTTTTGGATGGATTCCAGCGCAGTCGTGAGGACGTTATACTAATTGCAACAATCTTAATTTTAATTATCGTTTTCATCATTCAATTCATCGGGGATTTCGCGGTAAGGAAATTTGACAAGAGATAATTCTATGACAGTAACATCAGGCATTGCCTGTAAACTATAAAAGAATAGAAAAAAGGGGAGAAATGATTATGAAAAAGCTTTTTGGGGGAATCGTATTAGCAGTACTTCTATTAGCATTAGCGGCTTGTGGGGCGAAAGATGATAGCGGCGATAACAATGCGAGTAGTGGGGATAATGCTACCGATGAAAAAGTTGACGCAACGGAAATCGTAATTGGTGCATCTAATACACCTCACGCAATCATTTTGGAAGAGGCAGCGCCGATATTGAAAGAAAAAGGTATTGAACTTGTTATAGAAACTTACCAAGACTATGTATTACCGAACAAAGATCTTGAATCTGGCGAATTGGATGCGAACTTCTTCCAGCACATACCTTATTTGGATCAACAAGTAATCGACCATGGTTATAAATTTGCGAATGCAGGGGCTATCCATATCGAACCGATGGCTGTTTACTCGACGGAACATAAAACAATCGAGGACCTTCCTGACGGTGCTGTTATCATATTTAGTAACTCTGTAGCTGAACATGGCCGCGTACTTTCATTACTGGAATCAGCTGGGCTAATTAAATTGGCTGAAGGAGTAGATAAAGTAAAGGCTGAAGTGAAAGATATTGTAGATAATCCTAAGAACCTTCAGTTTGATGCGAATTATGAGCCTTCACTTTTACCGCAACTCTATAACAATGATGAAGGTGATGCGGTAGTCATCAATGCAAACTATGCAATCGATGCAGGCTTGAATCCGGTTGAAGATTCTATTGCGATTGAAGAGACGGAGTCGCCGTATGCGAACATCATCACAGTTAGAGAAGGCGAAGAAAATACTGAAGCAATCAAGACATTGGTTGAAGTGTTGAAATCGAAAGGAATTCAAGACTTCATTCTTGAAGAGTGGGGCGGCGACGTCATCCCAGTAAAGTAATTTGTTGAAGCAAGTGGACAAGGCGTGGATTGAATAAGTGAAAAATAGGCAATATCAACCATTCAGATTAACAGCATAGAGAAAAGGGAGAGTATAAAATGAAGAAATTGTTATCAGGAGTTTTATTAGCAGCACTCGTTCTTGTACTTGCGGCTTGCGGTACAAAAAACATCGATGAAAGCAATAATACAAGCGGGAAAAGTGAAAACACAGACGAAAAAGAAACAACTAAGATTGTTATCGGTGCTTCCAATACACCGCACTCGATCATTCTTGAACAAGCAAAACCGTTATTGGAAGAAAAGGGTTACGACCTTCAAATCGAAACATATCAAGACTATGTGTTACCAAACCAAGATCTTGAATCCGGCGAAATCGATGCAAACTACTTCCAGCATATTCCGTATCTTGAATTGCAAATTAAAGATGCTGGATACGACTTTGTAAATGCGGGTGGCATCCATATTGAACCAATTGGTGTCTATTCGAAAAAGTATAAATCACTCGATGAACTTCCTGACGGTGCGACAATTCTAATGAGTAGTTCAGTTTCAGATCACGGGCGTGTACTTGCGATGCTCGAATCAAAAGGACTTATTAAACTTGACGAAAGTGTAGATAAGACAGCAGCTGAACTGAAAGATATCGTTGAAAATCCTAAAAATATTGAATTTGATGCAAACTATGAACCTGGTCTAATGCCGCAACTCTACTCGAATGATGAAGGCGATGCATTGTTGATTAACTC
Organism: Sporosarcina sp. Y352; assembly: GCF_056786535.1. Lineage (NCBI taxonomy): Bacteria > Bacillati > Bacillota > Bacilli > Caryophanales > Caryophanaceae > Sporosarcina > Sporosarcina sp. Y352. The sequence continues at coordinate 55,593 of NZ_JBXCJE010000008.1, read as the reverse complement.
GAACTATGCAATCGATGCGGGCTTGAATCCGATTGATGATTCAATTGCTATCGAAGACAAGGATTCCCCTTATGTAAATATCATCGCAGTAAGAAAAGGCGACGAAAATAATGAGTCAATCAAAGCTTTGATTGAAGTATTGAAGTCGAAAGAAATCCAAGACTTTATCATCAAAGAATGGGGCGGCACAGTAGTCCCGGTTAAATAATAGGTAGAAACCTCTGTCGAAAAGTACGAATTCGACGGAGGTTTTTTGTTTTCCAATAGATGTTAATATCGATGTGGTGTTTCAATAGCGAAAATATTATGGTATCGTTGTCTCTTAAATACATAAAATCATCTTAGGGGGAACACTGTTTTGAGAAAAATTGGTCTAATTTGGCGTATCGTCATCGCTATTGCACTGGCAGTCGTGTTTGGATCGCTGTTACCAAAAATTAGCGAAGGCTTTGCAGAGTGGTTTGTCGGTCTGGCAGCCACATTTAATATGATATTTGGAGGCTTTTTGAATTTTATAGTGCCTTTGATCATCATCGCTTTCATCGCGCCAGGAATTGCGAAGCTAGGCAAGGGGTCAGGTAGACTACTTGGTTTGGCGACAGCATTTGCTTATATTTCGACAATTGCAGCAGGAATTCTTGCCTTTTTTGCAGCAACAACCTTGTTGCCTGGATTTATAGGGAAAATTAACGAAGGTAGTGTTGCTGAAAGTGGCCGTGCTGCGGCTGAAGCTTTTTTTGAGATTGAAATGATTCCTGTGATGGATGTTATGGCGGCACTTCTTCTTGCATTTGTACTAGGTATCGGGATGGCTTCCATCGGCAGTAAATCAATGCTTAATGTATTTGAGGAATTCAATGTGTTAATAGAAAAAGTGATTTCATTTGTTATTATTCCGCTTTTACCATTCCATATTTTCGGAATTTTCCTTAATATGACGTATACTGGCCAAGTTGCTAAGGTCCTATCTGTCTTCGCAATGGTATTTGTTATGATTATTATTCTTCATTTCATCATGCTGACGATTCAATATACGGTTGCAGGTTCGCTTTCAAAAAAGAATCCGTTCTTCTTAATGAAAACGATGGCTCCGGCTTATTTAACTGCGCTTGGGACACAATCGTCTGCAGCGACAATTCCAGTTACGTTAAGTCAGGCTCGTAAAACAGGTGCGTCGGATAAAGTGACTGATTTCACCATTCCACTTTTTGCGACAATTCACCTTTCAGGAAGTACGATTACACTTGTATCTTGTTCGATAGGTGTCATGATTATGAATGGAATGCCGATTGTGTTCAGTGATTATTTACCATTCATCTTTATGCTCGGAGTTACGATGATTGCTGCACCGGGCGTACCCGGCGGAGCGGTTATGGCGGCAGTAGGGCTTCTTGGCACTATGCTTGGCTTCGATGAAGCGATGATTGCACTTATGATTGCACTTTACATGGCGCAAGACAGTTTTGGAACTGCAACAAACGTTACGGGTGATGGCGCACTTGCTATTATCGTCGATAAGTTTACAAAAAATGATGATGTAGCTAAAGTGACTCCAGAACCAGAACAATACTAATGATTCAAAAACCGGTACATTACGTATCGGTTTTTTGAATTGTGTGGATTCTCATTGGGAACTGGATAATTGAAAATGGGCGAGCACTAGAAGAATTGAGTCATACAAGTCTTGAATTAAGGGTAACCCTTTTAAAATGAAACGATTCTCAATGATTTGCAAGGCAATGGTTAATGGGTTAAGATTAGAATGATACTAAATTGAGAATGGATATCCGTTCAACTTTATTATATTGGAGGTATTGGAATGGCTACTTTAGAAATTAAAGACCTTCACGTTGAAATCGAAGGCAAGGAAATATTGAAAGGCGTCGATTTGACGATCAATACAAACGAGATCCACGCAATCATGGGTCCGAACGGTACAGGTAAATCAACACTCGCGCAAGCGATTATGGGGCATCCCAAATATGAGGTGACATCTGGTACGATTACGCTTGATGGTGAAGACGTACTAGAAATGGCAGTAGATGAACGCGCTAGAGCGGGTATTTTCCTTGGCATGCAATATCCAAGTGAAATTACAGGCGTAACGAATTCTGACTTCCTACGTTCTGCAATCAATGCTAAACGTGAAGAAGGCGACGAGATTTCATTAATGAAATTCATTCGTGAACTTGATAGCCGAATGGAATTCCTTGAAATGGATGAAGATATGGCTACACGCTACTTAAACGAAGGTTTCTCAGGCGGAGAGAAAAAGCGTAACGAAATTCTTCAACTTACAATGTTGAGACCTAAATTTGCAGTGCTTGATGAAATTGACTCCGGTCTTGATATCGATGCATTGAAAGTTGTTTCTAAAGGGATTAACGAAATGCGCGGAGAAGATTTCGGTTGCTTGATCATCACTCACTACCAACGTCTTCTAGACTACATCACGCCAGATAAAGTTCACGTTATGATGCAAGGTAAAGTTGTTAAATCCGGTGGTTCTGAACTCGCACATAAACTTGAAGAACAAGGTTATGACTGGATTAAAGAAGAACTTGGCATCGAAGACGAAACTGTCGGGCAAGAAGTTTAAGAAAGGAGGACGATTCAAAATGACGGTTGAAACAAAGTTGGCATTAACCGAACAGGACGTCCGCTCCTATTCCGCTAAGATGAACGAAGCAGATTGGATGGCGGATTTCCGCGCAGACGCGTTAGCGAAAGCGGAACAGCTACCAATGCCAAAACCAGATAAAACGAAAATTGATAAGTGGAATTTCACTGAATTCCCTGTTCATACAGTTGAAAGTACTGTTTATGCTTCATTGGACGAGCTTTCTGAAGAAGCAAGTGCACTTGTTGACAAAGAACAGCAAAACAGTATTTATATTCAGCACAATAACACACCTGCTTACCTCTTTTTATCCGAAGAGTTGAAAGCGAAAGGCGTCATCATGACGGATATTTTCACAGCATCACGCGAACACAGCGATCTTGTGAAAAAGTATTTCATGACAGACGGTGTTAAAGTAGACGAGCATAAATTGACGGCACTTCATGCAGCATTTATTAACGGAGGCGTATTCGTATACGTTCCGAAAAATGTTGTTGTCGAAGAACCGATTCAAGTACTGTTTTTGCATGATGATGAACAAGCTTCACTCTTTAACCACGTTCTTATCGTGGCAGAAGCGAATAGTTCAGTGACGTATGTCGAAAACTATTTGTCGACTGTAGAAGAAGCAAAAGGATTAGCGAATATTGTATCTGAAGTATTCACTGGCGATAACGCTCAAATCACATATGGTGCAGTTGATGTACTTGCGAAAGGATTTACAACTTATGTAAATCGTCGCGGGGTTGCAGGACGCGATAGCCGTATTGACTGGGCACTTGGACTAATGAATGACAGTGATACGATTTCTGAGAACATCACGCATCTTGTAGGTAACGGATCTCACTGTGACATGAAGACAGTTGTTGTTGGCCGCGGTAAACAGCGCCAGAACTTCACAACTGAAATCGTTCATTGGGGTATGGATACAGAAGGGTTCATCTTGAAGCACGGTGTTGTAAAAGAAGAATCTACATGTATCTTCAACGGAATCGGCAGGATCGCAAAAGGGGCTACAAGATCGAATGCTGTTCAAGAGTCACGCGTTCTTATGTTGAGTGAAAAGGCACGCGGAGACGCAAACCCAATCCTCCTTATCGACGAAGACGATGTAACAGCAGGTCATGCGGCGTCAGTTGGTCGTGTTGATCCAATGCAACTGTTTTACTTGATGAGCCGAGGAATTTCTCAACATGAAGCAGAACGTCTCGTCATCCATGGTTTCCTTGCGCCAGTTGTCAGCAAATTGCCGATTGAAGGCGTTAAGAAACAATTGACGGAGGTTATCGAAAGGAAAGTGCGCTAATGCTCAGTAAAGACATCCGCAAACATTTCCCTATATTAGACCAGGAAATCAACGGGCATCCGCTCGTTTATCTAGATAGTGCCGCGACTTCTCAAAAGCCGCGGCAAGTAATAGAAGCAATTAGCAACTATTACAGCTTTGATAATTCAAACGTCCACCGCGGCGTCCATTCGCTTGGTAATCGGGCGACAGAAGGATACGAAGGTGCACGCGAGAAAGTTCGCAAATTCATTAACGCGAAGTCAACGGAAGAAGTTATTTTCATGCGTGGCACTACAACCGCATTAAATACTGTTGCACAAAGTTATGGACGCACAAATGTTGGTGAAGGTGATGAAATTCTTATCACTTACATGGAACACCATTCCAATATTATTCCATGGCAACAGCTGGCGAAAGAAAAAGGGGCCGTTTTGAAATATATCGACCTTGAAGTAGATGGAACTCTATCCATCGACAAAGTTCGCGCTACCATTACAGACCGTACAAAAATTGTTTCGGTTATGTACGTTTCAAACGTACTTGGTACGATGAACCCTATTAAAGAAATCGCCGAAATTGCTCATGAACATGGTGCTGTTATGGTAGTTGATGGTGCGCAAGCTGCGCCCCATATAAAAATAGATGTACAGAAATTAGATTGTGACTTTTTTGCATTCTCGGGACACAAGATGTGCGGTCCTACAGGGATTGGCGTCCTTTATGGAAAGAAAGAGTTGCTTGAGAAAATGGAACCTGTCGAGTTCGGCGGCGAAATGATTGATTTCGTTGGATTGTATGAATCGACATGGAAAGAGCTTCCTTGGAAGTTTGAAGGTGGTACACCGATAATCGCAGGTGCGATTGGACTTGCTGCTGCAATCGACTTTTTAGAGGAAATCGGTCTGGATAACATTGAACGGCATGAACATGAACTAGCTGGATATGCAATGGAAAGAATGTCGGAAATCGATGGACTTACCATTTACGGTCCACTAGATCCTAAAAAACGTGCCGGACTTGTTACATTTAATCTGAACGATGTCCATCCACACGATGTTGCTACTGTGCTCGATATGAACGGTATTGCCGTTAGAGCAGGTCATCACTGTGCTCAGCCACTTATGAAATGGCTAGATGTATCATCCACTGCACGCGCTAGCTTCTATATTTATAATACCGAAGCTGACGTTGACCGCCTCGTGGACGGACTCCGTATCGCAAAGGAGTATTTCGCAGATGTCTACTAACAAACTAGATCAACTTTATCGTTCGGTCATTATGGACCATTATAAAAAGCCTAGAAACAAAGGTGTCCTTGAAGAAAGTAACATCACAATCGATATGAATAATCCAACTTGCGGAGATGTCATTCATCTGACTCTGCAAGTGGATGATGGCATTGTAAAAGATGCTAAGTTTGAAGGTGATGGCTGCTCAATTTCAATGGCATCCGCATCGATGATGACGCAAATTGTTAAAGGAAAGAAAGTGGATGAAGCACTAAAAGCGGCCACAATCTTTTCAGACATGATGCTTGGTAAAGATGTTGACGACTCCATCGACCTTGGTGATCTTGAAGCGCTTGCGGGCGTATCGAAATTTCCTGCCCGCATAAAATGTGCGACACTAGCATGGAAGGCGATGGAAAAGGGAGTCGGAAATGACTCCGAACAATAATAGGACGGAGGAATAGTAATGGCTAAAAAAATGCCGGATATCGGCGATTACAAATATGGGTTTTCTGATAAAGACGTCTCTGTTTTCCGTTCGGAACGTGGTTTAACTAAAGAAATCGTTGAGGAAATCTCAGGTATGAAAGACGAACCTAAGTGGATGCTTGACTACCGATTGAAATCATTGGAGATGTTCTATAAAATGCCAATGCCTCAATGGGGTGGAGATTTAAACTCCCTTAAATTCGATGAGATTACTTATTACGTTAAACCATCTGAAGGTGCAGAGCGCTCATGGGATGAAGTACCGGAAGAAATCAAACGTACGTTTGATAAACTCGGAATTCCTGAAGCTGAACAAAAATACCTTGCGGGTGTTTCAGCACAATACGAATCTGAAGTTGTTTACCATAACATGAAACAGGAACTTGTTGACCTTGGAATCGTCTTTAAAGACACAGATTCAGCACTTAAGGAAGACGAAGAACTGTTCAGAAAGTATTGGGGAACAATTATCCCTAACTCTGACAATAAGTTTGCTGCATTGAACTCTGCTGTATGGTCGGGTGGATCGTTCATCTATGTTCCACCAGGCATTAAAGTAGAAACACCACTTCAAGCTTATTTCCGTATTAACTCAGAAAATATGGGTCAGTTCGAACGTACTATGATCATTGTAGATGAAGGGGCAAGTGTCCATTATGTTGAAGGATGTACAGCGCCTGTTTATACAACGAACTCATTGCATAGTGCGGTCGTAGAAATTATCGTTAAAAAAGATGCATACTGCCGTTATACGACAATCCAAAACTGGGCAAATAACGTTTATAACCTTGTTACGAAGCGCGCGGTTTGTGATGCGAACGCAACAATGGAATGGATCGATGGCAACATTGGTTCAAAATTAACGATGAAATACCCAGCGATTATACTAAAAGGCGAAGGCGCTCGCGGTATGACACTTTCCATCGCACTTGCAGGAAAAGGTCAACACCAAGATGCTGGAGCTAAAATGCATCACCTTGCACCAAATACGTCATCTACAATCGTGTCGAAATCAATTTCACAACACGGTGGTAAAGTAACATACCGCGGAATCGTACACTTTGGACGTAAAGCGGATGGTGCACGTGCAAATATCGAGTGTGACACACTTATTATGGATGAACTGTCGACTTCCGACACGATTCCATATAATGAAATCCTGAATGATAACATTTCACTTGAACACGAAGCGAAAGTTTCTAAAGTATCAGAGGAGCAGCTCTTCTACTTGATGAGCCGCGGTGTTCCTGAGCTTGAAGCAACTGAAATGATCGTCATGGGCTTCATCGAGCCATTCACAAAAGAACTACCGATGGAATATGCTGTAGAAATGAACCGTCTCATTAAGTTTGAAATGGAAGGTTCAATCGGGTAATTTAAACAAGAAAAACCGGCCACCAGGGCCGGTTTTTCTGTCTCTACATATATATTAGGCTTTAGGTGGTTTACCCCACCAGTATAACGAACAATTCTAGCGAAGGAGCGACAAGTGTGAGCCGGAGCAATAAGACCAAGGAGGGATGCAGTTCAATCCCTCCCAAGTGATCTTCTGACGGGCTTATTGCGTGAGGCCATCACCAAGCGACAAAGCAGTGTTGGAAGAACAACCTATTTGTTAAGTGCCGACTATATAGAAAGAATAGTTTGTGGGTGTAGAGTTCATCAAATCTGTTGTCCATCTATGTTAATATATTAGTATCGATTCATTTGAAAGGGGCAGAGAAGGATGATCCATATCGGACTGACCGGTTGGGGAGACCATCCTGACGTATACAACCTATCCTCCTCAAAGACAGAGAAGCTCATTGACTATAGTTCACACTTTCCAATCGTAGAACTCGATGCTACTTTTTATGCCATTCAGCCAGAACGCAATATTCGGAAATGGATAACGGAGACGCCAAATGATTTCACTTTTATCGTTAAAGCATATCAAGGAATGACGGGTCATCATCGGGGTAAACTACCTTATGCAACCGTCGATGAAATGTACAATTTGTTCCGATTGTCGATGACGCCCCTTCAGGAGGCAGGAAAACTCGCAATGATATTAGTCCAATTTCCTCCGTGGTTTGATTGTAATAAAGTGAATGTCACTAAAATCCGACAAGTATGCAATCAATTACATGGATTTGATATTGCTGTTGAATTTAGACATCAATCTTGGTATTCTCCTGCGTTTAGAGAACAGACTTTACGTTTTCTTACTGATATGAATGTCATTCATTCAGTGTGTGACGAACCACAAGCAGGAGAAGGAAGCATTCCGCTTGTACCTGTAACAACACGCTCTGATAAAGTGCTTTTTAGATTACATGGTAGAAATGTATCTGGGTGGCGTAACACGACTGGTGATGATCAGGCTTGGCGTAAAGTGCGTTACTTATATAACTATAATGACGCTGAACTCCATGAAATCCAGTTAGCGGTTGAAAAGCTCAAACAAGAAACTTCTAAAATGTTCGTTATATTTAACAATAACTCAGGTGGCCATGCAGCTCAAAATGCTAAACGGCTACAAAAGGTACTTAACATTAATTATGAAAGTCTAACATCAAAACAGCTCGACTTGTTTGAAGGAGAATGGTAATGGAGTATTTCTTATTAGCCGTTATCGGTCTTGCGGCAGGGATTATTGGTGCACTCGTGGGTTTGGGAGGCGGAGTCATCCTTGTGCCGGCGACATTATTTGTCGGTATTAATCTGGGCTTGATAGATGGAATTACACCACAAACGGCTGTCGGGCTTTCTGTCATTATGATGATTTTCACAGGACTGGCTTCGACGCTTTCTTATATGAAGGGCAAAACAATTGATTTTAGGAGTGGATATATCTTTTTCCTGGGAAGTGTTCCGGGGACTCTCCTAGGTGCTTTTGTCAATAAAGGGCTCGATTTGCCATCGTTTAATCTTTATTTCGGCATTTTATTAATTATTTTATCAATCATTCTTTTGGTCCGTAAGCATTTAAAACCGGTTGATTGGTTTGTAAATCATGGTAAAAAGAGGACGTTTACAGATAATATGGATGAGACCTATGTCTATGGATTTCCTGTCTGGTTTGCATTGATCCTAACATTTGGTGTTGGATTTGCGTCAGGTCTTTTTGGCATCGGTGGTGGTTCAATTCTAGTACCAGCCATGATGTTACTCTTTTTATTTCCGCCCCATGTTGCAGTCAGTACATCAATGTTCATGGTTTTCTTATCGGCGATTGTCAACTCGATTACACATATATCGCTCGGTAATGTTCCTTGGTTATATACGATTCCGGTCATTCCGGCCGCATACATTGGAGCCAAAATCGGAGCTCGGCTGAACCAGAAAATGAAATCGGAAACAGTCGTTGTTGCACTACGTATTATTTTGCTTTTACTTGGAGTCAGATCGATTATTGAAGGACTTTTGGGGTGACATATGAATCAAATTGAAGTGATTCACTTTTATCATACAAACGATATCCACAGTCATTTTGAAAGCTGGCCACAGATTTGCCGGTTTCTTTGTGATGAAAAGAATGAACACTTATTAAATGGTGAGGCTTGTTACGTATTCGACATCGGTGATCATGTGGATCGTTCACATCCATTTACGGAGGGAACGAAAGGACAAGGAAATGTTAGACTGTTGAATGAAGCTGGTTATGATGCAGTTACGATAGGTAATAATGAAGGAATCACAATGTCGAAAGCTGCATTAAACTCACTTTACGCAGATGCTCGTTTTGAGGTCATTCTAAGTAATTTGTTTGAAGAGGATGGAAATCGTCCGAAATGGGCAAAACCTTACAAAATTTATGTTACTGCCAGTGGAACGAAAATTGGCGTTATCGGAGCGACTGCAGAATATCAGGCGTTCTATTCAAAACTAGGCTGGAAAATTACACCACCCCGCGAAAGTTTAATGGGCATTGCCAAACAGCTTGCATCAGAAACGGACCTAATCGTTTGCTTATCGCATATGGGTATTCATGAAGACGAGCAACTCGCAGTGGAGTGTCCAGAGATTGATATCATTTTCGGTGCGCACACGCATCACCTTTTCCATGAAGGCAAGCTGATTGGGGATACATTATTGGCTGCAACGGGTAAATATGGTGAGTATGTGGGTCATGTGACATTGAAAGTTGCTAGCAGCACAAAAAGGACTCTCACTATCGACGCAGAACTGGTTAGGGCGGATTTGGTTAAAAGAAGTGAAGAGGATATCGTCCAATCGAATCATTTAATACAACTTGGGAAAAGGGCGATGGAAGATAAGGTCTTTGATAATCCTTCACGGTTGCAACAGAATCTGTTTGAGGGTAGCCCCTTATCCTCGTTCTTCGGTCGGGCACTCATTGCCTATACACAGGCTGATTGTGCCATGTTTAACGCAGGGATTTTCCTAGGTAGTCTCGATAAAGGGTGGGTGACGAAAGGCGATTTACATTCACTTCTGCCACATCCCATAAACCCGTGTCTCATCACACTGGATGGAGTCGAACTTATAGAAGTATATAAGCTTTCTTTAAATAAGGATTGGCCACAAATTGAAATCAAGGGCCTTGGTTTCCGGGGCACATTAATGGGCGCGATGATTTATGAAAGATTATATCAGAATAGACATGGACAACTTTTTGCGGGAAATCGTGAGGTCGTACCAGGTCAAAAATATACGCTTGCAACATTAGATATGTTTACGTTTGGACATTTCTTTCCATCTCTCAGACATGCAGAGGTAGAGTATTACATGCCTGAGTTGATTAGAGATGTGCTTGGTTGGTACGGGACCGAACATTTTAAGTCTTAATCATTGGTACTGTTCGCATATTGCTTAAGAATAAACGGCTCAATTCCTGCATAGCTTAAAAGCAGGAGGAGTCGTTTTGAAATTTCAGGGGCAAGTCACCAGAAGAACCAGGAAAACCAGGAAAAAAAAGCGTAGACTATTACCTATTTTGGTACCTACATTTTTTATAGCAGTTTTCTTGTTTTTTTATGTAGTCAATATGAGGCTTACTCCAATATATGTCCAATATGCAGAAGTACAGACGCAAAGAATAGCCTCACATGTTATTAGTAAGGCCATCAATTCTAGGGTTGCTACTGTGCTCGACGTCAATGATATCATCGTGGATATTCCCAATGAATCTACGGGTGTTGTTACATGGAAGTTTAACACGGAAGTGATTAACAGGGTGTTGGCTGAAACCCAAACGCTTGTCGAGTCCCATTTACAACAAGCTTCGGAGGGAAATCTTGATATATTACCCCCACAGAATGAAATCAAATTCGATCCCGATGCAATGGAAACTCAAGGAGGAGTCGTCTTCTTCGTTCCTATCGGTCAAGCGACGAATATTCCATTGCTAGGAAACTTGGGTCCTAAGATTCCGATTCGTTTCCATGTCATTGGTGATGTCAGTGCGACAATCGATACGGAAATTCTTCCTTTTGGTATAAACAGTGCCTACGTTGAAGTGAATATATTATTAACAGTCAATGTCCAGATTATTGTTCCGCTTGCAACTGAAAAAAGTGTTATTAATCAAAAAATTCCGGTAGCCATGGGGCTTATTCAAGGTAAGGTGCCTCAAATCTACAATAATGGAACCGATAATGCTCCTTCGGTTGAAGTTCCGTTAAGCACTGAATATGAGTGAAGAAGAATACTTGAAAATGCTGCGGATAACTGATAGGCTATTAGAGGATTAGAAATATCGATTGGGTAGAGGCTGCATTGCTTATTAGTCACACACGCGAGATTGACACCGATGACCGTGTGCAAAAGGAAGCTTTGCCGAAGCGTGGTAAGATCGTCGAGATCTATCAGGCTGGGGTTGTTCCGAATAGGGATAACACTGTCATACGTCTTAAGAACATGTATGATGAGCTACAAGTCGTGAGTTAGATAAGCTGTATTATTTATCCAACAAACGAAACGTAGATAAAGCCGGCTCCAATTACACTCGAGAAGTGTAATTAGCAGTCGGTTTTTTGTATTCCCCCTTAAAGGGCCTCGACCCGACAAAATGGAGGAATAGAAAATGATTGGAACTTGGGTATCAATATTACCACCACTAATCGCCATTATTATGGTGTTTGCAACAAAAAGGGTGCTGTTATCGCTAGGTGCAGGAATTGTCTCAGGTGCTTTGCTAGCGGCTTCATTCGCTCCTGTAGAAACGCTGAGCATTTTATGGCAATCCATTAAAGCGACATTTTGGGATGGTGGACTAAATACGGCAAATATTTATATTGTTCTATTTATCCTGCTCTTAGGTGTTATCACTGCTTTCGTTAGCTTGTCTGGAGGTAGCAGAGCATTTGCAGAATGGGCAGTACGCCATATTAAAACAAAACGTGGGGCAAAATTGCTCACGGTATCACTCGGTCTTGCTATTTTTGTGGATGATTATTTCAATGCATTGGCAGTGGGACAAATCGCGCGTCCGATTACGGATCAGCACCGGGTTTCAAGAGCGAAATTGGCTTATTTCATCGACTCGACTTCAGCACCGATTTGTGTGATTTCACCAATTTCAAGCTGGGGTGCCTTTTTAATCGGACAACTCGCCCTTATATTTGGCGGTGCAGCAGCAATCAGTTATTCGCCATTATCCGCGTTCGTAATGATGGCACCCATGAATTTTTACGTTATCGCAACACTCGCAATGGTATTCTTCCTTGCATGGACCAATTTCGATCTATTCGATATGAAGAAACATGAACAACTTGCAACTGAAACAGGCCAATTATTTGACCCTGACAAAGAAATTCCGGGTCAATTGAAAGAGGAATTTCCTGTACATTCGCATGGCCGCGTACGAGATCTTGTTGCGCCGATTGTCACACTCGTTGTAGTAACATTTGCGGCGATGTTTGTGTCTGGCTATCTAATCGGAGGATCGATGAATATCTTCTCGATCTTTGAAAGTACGGATGTCGCACTTTCATTGTTGGCGGGTGGAATTATAGCTACGCTAGTTGCAGCAGCGTTATATATGCAGCAGATGAAAAATAATGAAACGGCGAGCTTTTCGCTTATGGGCAGTGCGTTTATAAATGGAATGAATTCTATGATGCCGCCTGTTTTAATCCTTATTTTTGCTTGGTCACTATCGTTCTTAATCGGAACACTTGAAACGGGTCTATTCTTATCTGACCTTGTAATGAAATCAAATATACCGGTTTCATTCTTGCCTGTTATTATGTTCATACTTGCTTGCATTATGGCTTTTTCAACCGGAAGTTCTTGGGGGTCGTTCGGTATTCTTCTGCCGATTGCGGGAACAATCATGATTGAAGCGGCACCGGAAATGTTACTGCCGGCGCTTGCTGCAGTTCTTGCGGGGGCTGTATTCGGAGATCACGCTTCGCCGATTTCTGATACGACGATTCTATCTGCTACAGGTGCAGGATGTAACCATATTGATCATGTTTCGACACAGTTTCCTTACGCGCTAATTAGTGCTGTAATCGCTGCGATGGGCTATATCATTCTAGGCATTACAGGTTCGATCTGGATCGGACTCGTTGGCGTTATTATTATTTTGTTAGTATTTTTTACTGTCTGGACAATGCGGGCTACTAAAGTGGCACATTAATAGTATTGATAATCTTATACTAAAAAGCGGTGGCTTAGGCTACCGCTTTTTTATTATAATAATAATAGTTTTCTAACAAAAAAATGTTTTGACAATAGTCTGATAGGTGTATATACTAGGCATTAAGACCAAAAAGTGATATGAGATTAATAAAACACTATTTTTTGGTCCTATGTGATCGTAAAGGAGGAATAAACTGGATTTAATCTAGTGATAATAATACAAAAAATAACTGTAATAATTTACTAGGTCGAATATTTTATTCAGTGAAATATAATTATATGAAAATTGCTATAGACTGAATAAGAAGTTTGTTTTACAATGGGCTTGTAAGTAGGAAAAAAGTGATATTTCTAGAAAAGGAGAATCGTTAGTTTTCTTATAAGGGATGGAACGATTTGAATTATCAGAAATATCAATAAAAAGGGGGATTTCATTTGAAAATGAAAAAATTTGTAAGTGTATTTGCCGTTTCAGCACTAGCTGTCGGAATACTGGCAGGCTGTGCAGGAGAGAAGGCTGACGAAGGAAGCACAGGCGGCTCTAAGGATGGCGATACGATTAAAATCGGGGTCAACCTTGAATTGTCAGGTAATGTTGCTTCTTATGGTACTTCAGAGTTATCAGGAATTGAACTTGCTGTTGAAGAAATAAACGCAGATGGCGGAATTGATGGTCAAGAAATCGAACTTGTGAAAGTTGATAATAAATCCGATCCTGCTGAGGCTACGAGTGCAGCACTTAAATTGATCACTCAGGATAAAGTAGTTGCAATCATCGGTGCGGCAACGAGTGGTGCTACTGTTGCACAGGCTGAAATTGCGAACGGCAACGAAACACCGCTTATCAGCCCATCTGGAACAAGCCCTACAGTAACAGTCAAAGAAGACGGTAGTGTGAATGAATTCGTTTTCCGTACTTCATTCATCGATCCATTCCAAGGAACGGTTGCAGCAAACTTTGCGGCTAACGATCTTGGTGTTAAAAACGTAGCGATTTTCACTGATAATGCAAGCGATTATTCAAAAGGTCTTGCTGCATCATTCAAAAAAGATTTTGAAAAAGCAGGCGGTAAAATTATTGCTGAAGAATCTTACGTAGGTAAGGATTCTGATTTCCGTTCAACACTAACTCGTATTAAAGCCGCGAATCCTGAATTCATCTTCATCCCTGGATATTATGAAGAAGTAGGACTAATCGTTAAACAGGCTCGTGAAATGGGTATCGATGTTCCACTAATGGGAGCAGATGGATGGGATTCTCCTACTCTAATTGAGCTTGCTGGTGCAGATGCATTGAACAATACATTCACAACAAATCACTATTCATCTGAAGATCCAGATGGCATCATTCAAGACTTTAACGATAAGTTCAATGAGAAATTCAGTAAATCACCTGATGCATTCAACGCACTAGGTTACGATACAGTGTATCTTTTAGCTGATGCTATCAAACGCGCAGGCGGTCCGGATTCAGTCAAAATTAAAGATGCCCTTGCTGAAACGAAAGATCTTGAATTGATCACTGGATTGTATTCGGTTGATGAAAATCATCACCCAATCAAATCTGCTACTATTCTTGAATTCAAAGATGGCGAACAAGTCTTTAAAACAAAAGTTAATCCTTAATTTAAACTGTAAGAATGGGGGGAGGATGTCCTCCTCCCATTCTTTTTTAATCCTTACTTTAGAGCTGGAAAAGGAGTGAGAAGTTCATGGAATGGTTACAACAGCTAATAAACGGTATTTCACTCGGTAGCATTTATGCGTTAATTGCACTAGGTTACACAATGGTTTATGGGATCATAAAATTGATTAACTTTGCGCATGGTGAAATATTTATGATAGGTGCGTTTATTGGGTATTACTCCATTGCTGGTTGGGGACTCGGGTTTATCCCTGCATTACTATTATCAATGGTTTCCTGTGCAATTATTGGCGTTCTTATTGAACGAATCGCTTATAAGAGATTACGGAATGCAACGAGAATTGCTGCATTGATTACAGCAATAGGGGTTTCTCTTCTAATTCAAAATGGTGTTATTTATATGCGTGGTGCGCAACCTGATGCGTATCCTGAAGTATTACGCAATAAATCTTTTGATTTTTTCGGTGCTCAAATCAGCAGTCAAGCAATCTTAATTTTATCTGTTTCTGTTACTCTAATGATCATTCTACAATTCATTGTACATAAAACAAAAATCGGAAAAGCGATGCGAGCTGTTTCCTATGATGCTGAAGCAGCTAAGCTTATGGGGATTAATGTCGACAACACAATCTCGGCTACGTTTGCGATTGGATCAGCTTTAGCTGGTGCAGCGGGCGTTATTTTCGGTATTTATTATACAAAGATTGACCCATTAATGGGTATTATTCCTGGTTTGAAAGCATTCGTTGCTGCTGTCCTTGGTGGAATTGGAATTATTCCAGGTGCCATGGCTGGAGGTCTTGTGCTTGGAGTTGTAGAAACGTTTGTCAGTGCGCTCGGGTTCTCTCTATGGAGAGATGCCGCGGCATTCGTCATATTGATTTTAATACTCATCTTCAAACCGTCTGGACTCTTTGGTAAAAATACACGTGAGAAAGTGTAGGTGAAACAAAGTCATGAAAAAGTCGAAACAGTTTTGGTCATTTGTTGCTTCATCTCTAATCGTTTATACAGTTGTTCAAGTGCTTCTTAATGTAGGCATATTGAATACCTTTCACTCTAATACATTAATTTTTATGGCCATTAATATAATGCTTGCGGTCAGTTTGCATTTAGTAATTGGTATTACAGGACAGTTTTCACTTGGTCATGCTGGGTTCTTGGCAGTTGGTGCATATATCTCTGCCATCGTGACAATGAAACTTAACCTACCATTTCCGGTTGCTATACTAGCCGCAGGACTAATTGCTACAATTGCAGGGTTGATAATAGGAATACCTAGTTTGCGGCTACGCGGGGATTACCTTGCGATCGCCACACTTGGTTTTGCGGAAATCATTCGAATAGTATTTTTGAATATCGAATATGTGGGCGGAGCAGCGGGGATGCAAGTTACGCATGCAACTACATGGACTTCTGCATTTATCTGTCTTTTCGTCACAATTGTCGTTATCGTCAATTTTACAAATTCAAGACATGGTCGAGCTTGTATCTCTGTTCGTGAAAATGAAATTGCATCCGATGCAATGGGGATAAACACAACGTATTATAAAGTATTGGCGTTCGCGATTGGTTCTTTCTTTGCTGGTATCGCAGGCGCATTATATGCTCATAACTTTTATATCATTCAACCTTCAAACTTCGGATTCTTAAAGTCCATTGATATCCTGATTTATGTAGTGTTGGGCGGTTTAGGAAGTTTGTCAGGCGCAATTGTTGCAACGGTTTTGTTAACGATAGTGTCCACGTTCTTGCAAGGTTATCCTGAGACACGGATGATCATCTATAGTCTTGTACTCATCATCGTGATGCTTTATCGTCCAAAAGGTTTAATGGGTACAATGGAAATAACGGATTACTTCAAATTGTGGAGAGGTTCGAAAGGAGGCAGCCAGCATGACAAGTGAACCGTTACTTAAAATTAAAGATGTCGGTATACAGTTTGGCGGGCTGAAAGCTGTTTCGAATTTTAACATGGAAATCAATCAAGGCGAACTAATTGGTCTAATTGGACCAAATGGTGCAGGTAAGACAACGAGTTTCAACCTTTTGACGGGCGTTTATACACCCACTGAAGGCGATATATTATTTAATGGAAAACGCATTAATGGGATGGCTCCTTTTCAAGTAACCCGTAGAGGAATTGGTCGGACGTTTCAAAATATCCGATTGTTCAATGAGCTATCTGTTTTGGATAATGTAAAAGTAGCTTATCACTCACTAGCAAAGCATTCTGTTCTGAGTTCTATGTTACGCCTTCCTTCCCATTTCGCTGGTGAAAAAGAAATGGAAGAAAAAGCGATGGAGTTTCTGAAAATTTTCGAACTGGATAAATATAAAGATGAAGATGCAAAGAACCTGGCATATGGGAAACAGCGCAGGCTGGAAATTGCACGAGCGTTAGCCACAGGACCACAGTTGCTACTACTTGATGAACCGGCAGCTGGAATGAATCCGCAGGAAACGAAAGAATTAATGGAGTTAATCGCTTTTGTTCGTAAAAAGTTTAATCTAACCATTTTGTTGATTGAACACGATATGAATTTGGTTATGGGAATTTGTGAACGTATTTACGTATTGGACCACGGTGTACTCCTTGCTGAAGGAACTCCTGAAGAAATCCGTAATAATCCGAAAGTGATCGAGGCTTATTTAGGGGAGGAAGTTCACGAATGAGCATGTTAAAAGTTGAAAACTTAAACG
Source organism: Sporosarcina sp. Y352 (assembly GCF_056786535.1). Classification (NCBI taxonomy): domain Bacteria; kingdom Bacillati; phylum Bacillota; class Bacilli; order Caryophanales; family Caryophanaceae; genus Sporosarcina; species Sporosarcina sp. Y352. The sequence continues at coordinate 38,029 of NZ_JBXCJE010000008.1, read as the reverse complement.
TATATTACGGTAGTATCCATGCCCTTAAAGGCGTTTCATTGAATGTGGATCAGGGTGAAATTGTTACATTGATCGGTGCGAATGGCGCTGGGAAGAGTACATTGTTGAAAACATTATCCGGTTTATTGAAGCCTAAAGTGGGATCCATTGAATACATGGACCAGTCAATAGTGGGTAAACCCGCTCAGTCTATCGTAAAGGCGGGAATTTCCCACGTTCCTGAAGGAAGACGAGTATTCGCAGAAATGAGTGTTGAAGAGAATATCGAATTAGGTGCATTTCTACGAAAAGATAAAGCGGGTATTCAACAGGACTTCCAAAAAGTATATGAAATCTTCCCTCGCTTGCATGAGCGGCGTAAGCAATCGGCTGGAACCTTGTCCGGTGGAGAACAACAAATGTTGGCGATGGGAAGAGCTATCATGGCTAAACCAAAGTTACTGTTCTTAGACGAGCCGTCAATGGGACTTGCGCCTTTAATGGTAAAAACAATATTTCAAGTTGTTAGGGATATTAATAAAGAAGGAACGACAATTCTTCTTGTTGAACAAAATGCAAATATGGCATTATCAATTGCGGATAGGGCATATGTCCTAGAAACAGGTCGAGTTATTTTGTCAGGAACTGCAGAGGAATTACAGGCCAGTGAAGAGATTAAGAAAGCTTATTTGGGTGGACATTGATTGAAGAAAGGTAGCGCAGGATACAAGCGCTACCTTTTTTTAATAACTAATAAGAGTCAGAATTATAGCGTTATGACGGTTGTTTGAAGTCTAAATATATGATACATTGACAACAGTAGTTGAAATACATTAAAAGTTCAGAGGAATGGAGTCGGTCGACGTGTCATGCAAGCCGGAACAAGGAAATAGAACCGAACATGTAAGAAAGCCCGATTGGTTAAAAATTAAGCTTAATACGAATGAAAATTATACAGACCTTAAAAAAATGATGCGAGAAAATAACTTAAATACTGTATGTGAAGAAGCACGTTGTCCAAATATCCATGAATGCTGGGGCGAGCGTCGAACTGCTACATTCATGATTCTGGGTGCTGTGTGTACACGTGCATGCCGTTTTTGTGCAGTTAAAACAGGATTGCCTACGGAACTTGATATTGCAGAACCGGAACGTGTGGCGGATTCTGTAGCTCTAATGAATCTAAAGCATACAGTTGTTACTGCGGTAGCGCGTGATGACCAGAAAGACGGAGGATCTGCAATTTTCGCTGAAACAATTCGTGCAATACGTAGAAAAAATCCGTTTACAACTGTTGAAGTACTGCCATCAGATATGGGCGGTGTATATGAGAATCTGGAACGTCTTATGGACGCCAAACCGGATATTCTGAACCATAACATTGAAACGGTACGTCGCTTAACGCCGAGAGTTCGTGCACGTGCAACTTATGACAGATCACTCGAACTTTTACTCCGTGCAAAAGAAATGCAGCCAGACATCCCTACAAAATCTTCATTGATGTTAGGGCTTGGTGAAACACATGAAGAAATTCTCGAGACAATGGATGACCTTCGCTCCCATAAAGTTGATATAATGACTATAGGCCAGTATCTACAGCCTACTAAAAAACATTTAAAAGTACAAAAGTATTATTCGCCTCAAGAATTTGAGGAGTTAAGAAAAATTGCAATGTCTAAAGGGTTCTCACACTGTCAGGCTGGTCCGCTTGTACGTTCGAGTTACCATGCTGATGAACAGGTGAACGCGGCCGCAAAGGAAAGGCAGCGTCAAGGTGATGAACTACTTGAAACAGCACTGCAAAGCTAAATTGGCGGTGAAAGTTGAATGATAGTAATTGATAGTTGGAAGTTCGATATAATGACTGACTACCGTGAGGGATTTAATGAAGAAGCGTTACTTGCAAGATATAGTGACGTGCTCCTTAAATACGATTATATACTTGGTGACTGGGGATACGGACAACTCCGTTTAAAAGGTTTTTTCGATGATACCAACCAGAAAGCAACGTATGAAACAAAAATTAACACATTACAAGATTATTTGTATGAATACTGTAATTTTGGCTGTGCTTATTTCGTATTGAAAAAAATGGAAAAGGTTAAACCGGAAATTCAGGAGACAATAAAAGTACTGCAAACTCCGGAAACACCAGAAATACAGGTAACCGAGGTTACTGAGTAAACCGGCTCGCGAGTGGATGCCAAATCCGCACGCGGGTCTTTTCAATTCATCGAATCAGATGTAGTATTATTATAAGATAGTCTAAACAATCAGGAGGGAAAGTCAGTGTATTTTGTCGACCGTAATCAAATTAGCGAATCACTTAGCCATATGGAAAGTTTGCTGGCGTTATATAGAAAAGGAAGTGAGTGGCAAGAGGATACAATTCATTCACTTGCGCTTGAACGGATAACACATGTAATCATTGAATCGATTATTGATGTCGGGAACTCGATGATTGACGGTTTTATCATGCGTGATCCAGGAAGTTATGAAGATATTATCGACATCATGGAAGATGAACGAGTTATTACAAAGGAAATGGCAGATCCGTTAAAACGGGTAATTGAGTTAAGAAAAATGATTGTCCGTGATTTCACCAAAATTGATGTGAATGAGATTGAGAACGTACTCAATGCATCGATGGAAGAACTTCTAATATTCCCTACTAAAGTTCGCCACTACCTAGAAAATGAACTCGGACCAGTCTCCGCTTTCTACCCGGAAGATAAATGAGTATTACTAATTATAAAGCAATTTGCCTTGACCTTGATGGGACTGTTTACAGAGGTATCGAACCAATTCCGGAAGCGGTCTCTTTTATTGAGAAAATACAAAATAGTGGTTTGGAACCTTATTTTGTAACTAATAATTCTTCTATGACACGCTTGCGTCTTCAGGAGAAGTTGGCAGCATTTGGAGTTAAAGCAAATCGAAAGCACATTATGACTTCCGCCATTGCGGCTGCAAAGTACTGCAAGGAAAATTTTCAAGGCGCATCAGTCATGATGATTGGTGAAGAAGGATTGGAAGAAGCGTTGGCAATTGAAGGTATAGAGCTCACAGTGGAGAATCCAGACATTGTCATCATGGGGATTGATCGTAGTATAACCTATGCTAAATTGGCTGATGCCTGTCTTGCATTACGTAAGGGTGCAAAATTCATCGCGACGAACAGCGACAAAGCGTTTCCGACAGAGAGAGGACTTGTCCCTGGAAATGGATCATTCGTAAAGTTGCTGGAAAACGCAAGTGGTGTATCTCCGTTATTCGTTGGTAAACCCGAGTCATATATGCTTGAGTTCATTCAGCAAGAGAATGACTACTTAAAAAAAGAGATGATTATGATTGGTGATAATTACGATACGGATATACAAGCGGGAATTCGTTTTGGCATTGATACCGTTCACGTTGCAGGGGGAGTTACTTCCTTGGAAGAGGGTATAGGGAAAAGACAGAAACCGACATATTCCTATCAAACATTATTGGAGTTCTAAATCTAAAAAGCTACCCGTTAATGATTGACGGGTAGCCATAATGCTCAAAAGAGCGGATTGTCTTCTATGAATTGATAGATACGTTCTGTTAGTTCGTCATTTGTCTCAGCTTCAACAATTTCACCATTTACAATTGCGTAAAGCGTATCAGTACATTTAGTGCAATAACTTAAACAGCCATATTCGAGAACATCAAGACCCGGATCTTTCTCCAACTTCTCGAATGTTTCCTGTGAACCATTTGCAATATTACTCATGCAAAATTCGACAATTGGATTCACGATGATCACCTCGCCTATTTGGAATCCTACACTTTTTTACCTCTTTCGTCAATAATCGTGTCTTATTGTGAAAGGTGTCACAAACTGTTATAATCGAATTTGGGAAAACAACGGATTATTGTTTTACAAAGGAGAAAAAATTATGAGAAAACTTGTGCTTTTAGGTGCTGGATATGGGAATATGCGTATCTTACTTCGTTTATTAACAAAGGATCTTCCTGAAGATGTAGAAATAACACTAGTCGACCGGACACCGTTTCATAGTTTGAAAACAGAGTTTTATGCGCTGGCGTCAGGGACGGTATCGGATTCTATTGTGCGCGTTACGCTTCCTACACATGAGAGACTTAAAGTTATCGGTGGAGAAATTATCGAAATTAGACCAGATGAAAAGTGTGTCTATCTAGACGACGGCGTGCAAATAAAGTTTGATGAACTTGTTATTGGACTAGGATGTGAAGATAATTATCATGACGTGCCAGGTGCTTCGGAATATACATATAGTATCCAGACAATTGGTAAGTCCAGGATTACTTATGAGAAACTCCTAGGTCTTGGAGGCGGAGCTACGATAGGTATCGTCGGAGCGGGTTTAAGTGGAATCGAGCTTGCAAGTGAGCTGCGGGAAAGTAGACCGGATTTGAATATCAAATTGTTCGATCGCGGACCGCGTATTTTAAGGGATTTCCCTGAGAGACTCAGTAATTATGTCAAGGGATGGTTTGATGAACATAATGTTGACGTTGTTTCGAGCTCCAACATTACAAAAGTGGAACCAACCACGCTTTATAATCATGAAGAAACGATTGCCGTAGATGCTGTTGTTTGGACAGCTGGAATTCGTCCAGTTGCGCCTGTCGAAAATATTGATACAGAAAAAGACAGTTCAGGTCGCGTTAAATTAAATATGTACCATCAGCTCCCTGAATTTAATGATGTATACGTCGTGGGGGACTGCGCAGCGCTTCCTTACGCACCAAGTGCACAAGTAGCTGAGGAACAAGCGGAACAGATTGTACGCGTACTGCGCAACGTCTGGAACAACGAACCTTTACCGGAGAAAATGCCTGAAATCAAGCTGAAAGGTTTCCTTGGATCCCTTGGTAAGAAGCAGGGCTTTGCATATCTTGCTGATCGTACCGTAACAGGTCGTATTGCAAGACTATTGAAGTCAGGCGTTCTTTGGATGTATAAATGGCATAACGGATAAGAGTGCCATTAAACGTGGTCACATAAACGTTTGAGAGACTTTAAAATACGTTACCAACTCACAGTACCACAATTCCTTAGATGTTACCGTATCGATTTTTAATCTTTGCGGTGGCATTTTTCTATAATAAATCAGATACAAAACACCCCTAACTCGCATTCATGACTGCGGGAAGGGGTGTTTTGTGTTCTCAATTAAACTGAAGCATTATCATTTCATTCAGTTGCAACATAGCCATGCTTTTCAAGGGCAGTAAATACAGGCTTCAATTGAATATAACCTTCACCAATCATTTCGTCATTGATCATAACGAGCGGATAGAAATATACATCCTCTTGTATTTGTTGTGAAATATGTTTATGTTTTTCGTCTGTAACTTCTGATTCGATGTCGATGTAGTCGATTACGTATGGCTGATTAGGATACTTTCTATCAATGGCTGCCTGCAGCCACTCATATGTATCCTTTGATGAAGGTGCGTTAACACAGCTGGCACAAATAATATCTGCACCATAAATTTCAATGATTGCATTGCTTTTACTCATTTTTTTGTCCCCTTCCGATTTGAATGATGGATTTTTTCTTCTTTCCAGTTTATAATAAGTATAAGGAAAGGAGAGTTAAAAAACAATGACAGATACAATGCTTACTGAACCAGTACAAGAAGTTTTAAATAAATTACGCCCATTCCTCCTTCGTGATGGAGGAGACTGTGAACTTGTGGATATTGAGGATGGTATCGTGAAACTACGCCTTCTCGGTGCTTGCGGTAGTTGCCCAAGCTCTACAATAACGTTAAAGGCTGGTATTGAGCGGGCTCTTCTGGAAGAAGTTCCAGGAGTCGTTGAAGTAGAACAAGTATTTTAATGTAACCTTTAGGCGGACCGAAAATTGGTCCGTCTTTTTATTTCAAAGTTCAAATTTCCTGCCTAACTCTTTCGCTAGTTCGATGATTTTTGGTTCGGCTGAAGTACACTGGCTTTCCAGGACACGTTAAAAACCGAGGACGGTCCCTTCAGTATATCCGATTCTCCATAAAATTTCGAAAACTGCAATTGTCAAAAGGTGATTTCCTCATCTTTCTATAGCGGGATCAGGATAGACAGGTTTAAAGTTACTCTCATTAGGAAGAGACTCGGGTAAATCTTGAATTCATTTTCGAAGTTGTAAAACGATTATTATAATGGAAATATACTACCTTTTTATCGTAAAATGGGCAGATTTTCACTTGAATCTTCCTTTCGAACTAGTATATTCTATTATAACGTATATTTCAAAACACACGAGCTATTATGATTGCGTTATGGCTGAATTCCTTGTTATGATAAGGAAAAGAAAACAAAGGGAAGGTGAACACGAATGACACAGGTTGTTGAAGTTACACAAGCAGCAGCAATTCATGTTAGGGAAATGATGCGTCATAATGAGGAAGAAGGATCATTTCTACGTGTCGCTGTGAACGGCGGAGGATGCAGTGGTCTGACATACGGAATGGGTTTTGAGAGTGAAAAATCAGCTGACGACATTTTGCTCGAGCAGCATGGTTTACAAATTCTTGTTTCGAGTGAGGATGCAGGCGTTCTTGAAGGCACACAAGTTGACTATAAAGAGTCCCTCATGGGGGGCGGATTCATAATAAATAACCCGAACGCTATCGCGTCATGCGGTTGCGGTACATCATTTAGAACTGCTAAGAAAGCAGGAGCTCCAGCAGACTGCTGATTGAATAGCACATCCTTCCTGAATTTTGTTTGGGAAGGATTTTTTACCGTTTAGAGAACTTTCTGTTTTTGTCAGTATTTTCAAAAAAATTCTATTTCAAATATACTATTGAAAAGGCGTTTCAAAAGGGCTACTATTAGAAATAGAAGTTTGTCGAAAAAATGACAAAGGCCAGGACTGTGTAAATCGTCAATGTAACCGATTTCACCTGGGCCGGGCATATAAAAAAATCAAAGGTGGTTTCGATCTTCGTGAATAGACCGACAATTTTAGTATTGGGTGCAGGTTACGGTGGTTTATCGGCTATTGTTAATTTGCAGAAATCTCTAGGTGCGGACGATGTAGATATCGTTCTAATAAATAAAAATGATTACCATTACGAATCGACTTGGCTTCATGAAGCCGCAGCAGGGACAATGTCTCCTGAATCTGTTCGGTATGATATCAAAGACGTTATTAACAGCAATAAAGTTAAATTCGTTAAAGCTGAAGTTCAAGCTATCGACGTTAATGGGAAAGTTGTAACAACAAATGTCGGTACACATTCATACGATTACCTAGTAATTTCACTTGGGTTCGAAGGAGAAACATTCGGTATCCCAGGTCTTGATAAATATGCGTTGTCTATTGCGAACGTAAAAGCTGCTCGTCAAATTCGCGAACATATTGAATATCAATTCGCGACATGGTCAATTGAAGAAGTTAAAGACGATAGCCGTCTGACAATCATTGTTGGCGGCGCAGGTTTTACAGGTATTGAGTTCCTCGGTGAACTTGGTAACCGTGTTCCTGAATTATGTAAAGAGTTCGACGTTCCACAAGAAAAAGTACGAGTCCTTTGCGTAGAAGCAGCTCCAATGGTTCTTCCAGGATTTGATCCTGAACTTGTGGATTATGCAGTAAAACAATTGAACTCTAAAGGAATCGAATTCTCAATTGGTACGCCAGTTGTTGAAGCTACTCCTGAAGGCGTCAATATTAAAAAAGGTGATGATGAATTTGAATTCATCAAAGCCGGTACAGTCGTTTGGGCTGCGGGTGTTCGTGGTAATCGTCTGATTGAAGAGACAGGTATCGAAAACATGCGTGCTCGTGTTAAAGTTGACAAAGATCTTCGGGCTCCAGGGTACTCTGATGTATTCATCATTGGAGACTGTGCACTAATGATCAATGAAGCAGTTAATCGTCCTTATCCTCCTACTGCACAAATTGCAATGCAACAAGGTGACATGTGTGCGAATAACCTAATCGCGCTGATGAAAGGCGAAGCTACTTCAGAATTCACACCGGATCTTAAAGGTAGTCTTTGTTCACTTGGTGACAACGACGCTATTGGTGAAGTATTCGGTAAAAAAGTTACAGGTACAAAAGCTTCATTCATGAAGAAAATGGTTGATAACCGTGCGCTCTTCATGATTGGTGGAGTAGGATTGACGCTGAAAAAAGGTAAGTTCAACTTGCTTAAATAATATGCATTTCAGCACTCGCCAGTTTTACGGCGGGTGCTTTTTTTTGAGGAAATTCCCAATGCAATGGATAGAATTAGTTCCCGCTAATACCGCTCTTGCGCTTTGGAGATGCCTTCCGCGAAAAGTGAGGGCACTGAAAAAGTCCGGTTTCCTTCAATCCCGTTGATTTCCGTTCCGAGCGGACGCTTTCCGCGGGCACGGCTTCAGCCTCCTCGTCACTACGTTCCTGTGGGGTCTTCAGCTCGCGCTGTTCCCGCTGGAGTCGCCGCTCTCCACTACAATCAACTAGTTCTTATTATAATAAAGGACTTTTTCAGTGGCCTCCGATAAGCCGAAGCGATAAGACTGATGGAGGGATTGAACTACGTCCCTCCATCAGTCTTATCGCTTCGGCTACCACGAAGTCACGGCTTCGCTGGATGGTCTATTTTAGAAAGCACATTTCGTTATTGGGGATGAGATTAGTGAATATTATTTCCATAAACTGAGAGGGCGAGTTTGACAACAGTATGTATATAGAACGAATTAGAAAGCCTGCTAATACCGCTTCTGTGCTTTGTGGATGCCTCCCGCGATAAGCCGGAAATAAGAGCACTTTCAGTCTTATCGCTCCGGCTACCACGAAGTCGCGCCTGCGCTGGATGGTCTATTTTAGAAAGCACATTTCTTTATTGGGGATTTGACTTGCAATCTATAGTGCGTTTTTCTCCAATGAAATTAGTATCAAATAGTAATCACATTATAATCTCAATGCATACATCTCAGAATTACTATTAATAACGGAACACTCCAGCGCAAGCGCGACAAAGGGTAGCCGAAGCCGTGAGACTGGATGCGAAGCGTTAATCCAGGCTCATGGCGAGAGGCATCCCCAAAGCGCCAAGCGGTCTACGATGTACACTCTGAACTAAAACTTCCTCGATAATGTGCATTCTAGCGTAAGCGCGGTAAAGTGATAGGATTGGTATTTAAAGACATCAAAAATAGTAACCGAGTGACCCATTCTGATATACTTCTGATATACCTTACTTCATAAAATGACGAAACTAGATCATATTATCACCACAACGAAATTCGACAAATTATCGAACAGGCATTGTAATGTTGAAAGCATTCATCCGTTCCTGTAAAATTATAAATGGAAAACGGAGGTAGTCACATTGGGAACCATTTCTATAACGCACGTTGTATTATCCGTCATGATTTTCATTGTTATGTTTTTTGGTATAGGATTCCTACTAAATATGCTTCTGCGAATGACTTGGTTGATGGCCATTATTTATCCGATTGTCGTCATACTGATTATTGATGAAGTGAAAGTCTTAGAATACTTCACGAAGCCGAAATACGCATTCAACCTCCTTGGGGAAAAAATTATGTCACTCCACACTGTGGATATCGTTATTTTAGCAAGTGGACTGGTTGGAGCGATAATTTCAGGTATCGTTATTAAGCTATTGAGAAAACAAGGCTATCAAATGTTTTAGGAATGGCCTAGCACACTTAAACAGCAACCCAAGTTGAATAGTTTTACCTTTCTAAATTTAAAAAGAGGGTGTATACAAGCATAAAACTGCTAGTATACACCCTCTTTTTTTATTAAATGATAAATGAATATAAAATGACTGAAATTAGAATACCAGTGACAGCTCCTGCAAATACTTCACTAGGTTTGTGGCCAAGTAATGTTTTTAACTCTTGAATTTTTTGCTGGCCATCTTTATGCTGCCAACCTTTCGCTTCTTGAACGAACGTCTGGAAGTCCAGACGCATTTGATTGATAATGAGTGCTTGTTGTCCCGCCTGGTAACGGATTCCTGTCGCATCAAACATAACGATAACGGCAAAGATGGCAGAGACTGCAAAGAGAGGAGAGTCAAGTCCTGCTTCATAAGCGATTGCAGTCGTCAGAGATGTGACGGCAGCGGAATGGGAACTGGGCATCCCACCCGTTGAGGTCATCAATTTCCAGTCAAGTTTACCTGTAAGAAAAAAGTGAATAGGAATTTTGATGAATTGAGCAAAGATGATTCCGAATAATGCCGCAAGGAGCGGGGTGTTTTGTAATAAGACCATCTAGTTCAACTCCTTTTAAAGTACGGAATTTATACAAACAGTATACCATAAGAGAATGTTACAAAAAAACGATAGTCCGCCTTCCAGACGAATCAATATAAACGGTCGAAAATTTCCGCTATACTAAACAATGTATTAAAAAATGGAGGTAGTCAAATGAAAACCATAATTATGGAACCTGATTTTGGTAAAGTAGAAGCAGATGTCTTAGTAATCGGTGTACCGGAGCATCCTGAAAATGTAGAAGGCTGGAGTGGTTTCGTCAGTTCTTTTAGTCCCCGTGTGCCAGAATGGGTAAAATCAGGCGATATTAAAACAGAATTCAAAACGATTACAAAAATGCCTACTGTTGAAATACGAGGTTATAAGCGTGTCTTATTCATTGGGCTTGGTCTGCAAAAAGAATTGACTGAAGATCGGTTGCGTCAATCATTTGCAGCGGTTGGCAAAGGCTTGGCAGATTTGAAAGTGGCTTCTGCTGCAATTTGGACCGCTCCATTTACGAACGACAAACTGACATGTGCTGATGTCGTCTTTGCGGCATCAGAAGGCATCGGACTTGGACTGTATAAGTTCGAAGGGTATCGTACCGATTCAAACGAACGCGATGTTACACTCGAAAAACTCTCATTCTTGTCATTATTTGACGAAGATGAATTGAAAGCAGCATTTGAAGTGGGGAAGGTACATGCTTATGCAGTTAATGAAGCACGTAACCTTGTCAATATGCCGCCAAATATTTTAACTGCAACTAAAATGGCTGAATATGCAAGTGAGCTTGCTAAAAAGTATGACTTTGAAATTGAAGTTCTGGGTAAAAAAGAAATGGAAGAACTCGGCATGGGCGCAATTCTTGCTGTTAACAAAGGCTCGGTAGAAGAACCCAAGCTAATCGTCATGAAATATGCCGCAACAGAAAAATGGGAAGATGTCATCGGGCTTGTCGGTAAAGGTATTACATATGATACCGGGGGTTATTCCTTAAAAACAAAAGATGGAATGGTTGGCATGAAAGGTGATATGGGTGGTGCTGCTGCAGTGCTTGGTGCGATGACCATCATTGGAGAGCTACGACCAGATAAAAATGTAATTGCTGTGATTGCTTCTACAGACAATATGGTTTCTGGTGACGCCTTTAAACCGGATGATGTCATTACTTCACTGAGCGGAAAAACGATTGAAGTGCTCAATACGGATGCAGAAGGGCGTCTTGTACTTGCAGATGCAGTTACATACGCTTTGCAAGCAGGTGCAAGCTGCCTCATTGACGTTGCTACACTAACTGGCGGCGTCATCGTTGCGCTCGGTATGGACAAGACGGGAGCGCTTACAAACGATGAAGGTTTCTTTGAAGAATTCATGCATGCTTCAATGGAAACAGGAGAATTTGTCTGGAGGCTTCCACTTACTGAAAATGATAAGAAGAGAATTCGTAAGAGTGATGTAGCGGACTTGAATAATTCACCTGGCAGAGACGGTCATATGATCTTCGGCGGCGGGTTTGTCGGTGAATTTGTTGGTAACACACCTTGGATTCATCTAGATATCGCGGGAACGTCAGATGCACAGTCCGCACATGACTTAGGCCCAAAAGGTGCAACGGGTGTCATGGTACGAACGCTAGCGACGCTTGTTGAACGTCTAGCCGAATCTGAACTAGAAGGCTGATAGGCAATTGTCCCACTTCCCACTGAATGACGCGAATAAGATAAGTGGGAAAGGGGAATGATTATGACTAGAGGTTTTCACGGCGGTTACGGTCGAGGTGGCTTTGGCCGTGGTTTCGGTTTTGGAGGATTTGGCGGTCCTTTCATTGGTGGATTTGCCGGTAGTTTATTAGGTAGCGCATTGTTTCCAGGTGGCGGATACCGATACCCGCCGTACCCATACCCATACTACCCATATTCATACTATCCGTATCAACCATACGGATATTACGGGCCTTACTAAAAGATGAAAATGCCTGTCAACCGAGTTATCGGCTGACAGGCATTTTTAATCTTCTTTCTGGTGAGTCGGGGGGTTCTTTTGTTTAGCTTGCTTGATAACTTCCGCAAGGTCGTCACCAACAGTTCGTTCTGTTGGTTTAACACCCGAAATATAGGCTGCGCGACTCATCAGATGTCCGCCAACCGGAGAGGTAATAAACAGAAATGCAATTGCAAGAAGGAGTTGTATACTAAAGTGTCCTTCTTTCAACCAAAAGTGAAAAAATACACCTAACAGAATACTAAGCACGCCCAGAGTCGCACTTTTAGAAGCCGCATGTGCTCTTGTATACAAGTCTGGTAAGCGAATGACGCCAATGACTGTCACGATGGTGAAAACAATGCCAACAACGATTGTTAGGACAATGAGGATATTAGCTATTACGATCACGCTCAATTATCTCTCCTTTCTCAATGAATTTAGAGAATGATGCGGTTCCGATGAATGACATAATTGCAATCAGCAAGATGACTTCCATGAAAAACCCTGTATCGAAAATGACAGACAGCAGAGCAATCGCTGAAATAAGCATGACGCCAATTGCATCAAGTGCAACAAGCCGATCCGGGGTTGAAGGACCAAGGTAGAGACGATACAATAGTCCAACAATCGACAGGATAACAAGAATGAGAGAAACCCATATGAATGTTGTCATGGTCGACTCACCTCCTTAATTGCTTTTTCAAATGTGTTTTTAATGGAGTCAATTGCATCATCGACATCATCGACATCGATGGCGTGGACATAGAGTGTTCGTTGATCATCCGAAACGTACAAAACAATCGTTCCAGGAGTCAATGTGATCAGACTAGATAATAATGTGATTTCCCAGTCATATTCAAGGTCTGTCGGCAAAGCGAAAATCATAGGCTGAAGATTTAACTTCGGACGCAGGACGACCTGTAACACTGAAATATTGGACAATGTCAACTCCTTAAAGAAGAGGAGTACTAATTTCCATGCCGCCCAAAGTCGCCAAATGTATAGTCTGTTCGGGAAAAAACGTCTCGTCATAATGATTAATAGCAGACCAATCAAGAATCCAATGATGAATGTCGAAGCGGTAAATGAGGTGCTTATGAACATCCAGACGAGAGCGATGAAAAAGTTCAATAATAGTTGAAATGCCATCGTCATCTACTCCTTTAACACCGCATCAATATAGATGGACGGTTGTAGTAATACATCTGTTGCATCCGTCATGTAAGGAACGAGCCATTCAGTACCTACCCCGTACAGCACGGACAAGATGACTAATACAATAGCTGGAGCCATCATCTTCTGGTAAGAACGACTGTCTGTTTTAGGTAATTCTCCATGAAGTCCGGGCTTGCCCCAGAATGCATAGACAAAGATTCGAATAACGGATAACAGTACAACAAGACTCGATGCCAGGATGACGATACTTCCGAAGACGTGACCTGCCTCAAATGCACCTTGGACGATTAAAAGCTTTCCGACAAAACCGCTTAATGGCGGAATACCTACTAAACCAAACGCTGCGATTAAGTAAATCCAACCAAGGGATGCATGAGTGTTCATCAAACCACCCATTTTACGCAAATTGTATGTACCCGTTACATAAGCAATGATTCCAATTAGAAGGAATAAAGCTCCTTTAATTAGCATGTCGTGGATTAAATAGAATACAGCACCAGTTAAACCAGCCTCGTTCATTTGCGCAGCGCCGAATAAAATGACGCCCACGGCAATTACAATATTGTAAATGATAATTTGTTTTAAATCGAAATAAGCGAGTGCACCTATACAACCCGCAATGATTGTGAGGAGAGCGAGTATGGATAATAACCCATGTGTAAAATCTAAATCATGAACAAAGAACAGTGTATACGTTCGGATGATTCCGTAAATACCCACTTTAGTCAGCAACGCTCCGAAGAGTGCAAGAATGGGTGTGGGCGGTGCTGCATAAGAACCCGGCAACCAGAAGTAAAGTGGAAATAGGGAACCTTTGACACCGAATACGATAAGAAAGAGGACGGCGATTACGGTTATGATACCGGGTTGTCCAATTTCAGCTATCTTCACTGAAATATCGGCCATATTTAATGTACCGATGACTGAGTAAAGGAATGCCACCGTAATAACGAAAAGGGCAGATGATATAACATTAACGAGTATGTATTTGATTGATTCGCTGAGCTGTTTTTTCTTGCCGCCGAGAACGATTAGTAGGTAAGAGGCGATAAGCAGCACTTCGAAAAATACGAACATATTGAAAATGTCACCTGTTGTAAAAGCACCATTAATGCCTGTAATCATAAACAAGATAGCAGGATAATAGAAGTAGCGCTCCCGCTCTTCACCAATTGCTGTGAAGCTGTAGATTACAACAAACAGTGTTATTAAGAGTGTTGTCGTTACTAGCAATGCGGATAACATATCTGACACCATCGAAATACCAAACGGTGCCGACCAACTTCCGAGAGTGATTGCTTGCACGCCATCCGCTTTCACTTTTGCAACAAGAAAAAGTGCAGCAACCAAGCTTACCAAAAGTCCGATGCATGTTAGCGAGCGCTGTACCTTGATATTCTCCTTGAAAAAAAGAAGAATAATTGCGAAAAAGAAGGGCAATAGGATTGGAAATAAAAGCAGATTAATCATGTTCGTCATTTCCTCTCATGAGATTCATGTTATCAGTCTTGTGCTCAGCATATGTCCGATAAGCCAACACGAGAATGAATGCGGTCACTCCGAAACTGATTACAATAGCCGTTAATATTAGCGCCTGTGGTAAAGGATCAGCATAATCAGTGATGCCTTCGGCCAAGACAGGCGGAGAAGCACCACCAAGTCCACCCATCGTAAGGATAAGTAAATGGGCACCATGACTCAACAGGCCTGTCCCGAGAATGATTTTAAGGAGGCTTCTGGAAAGTATCAAATAGACAGCTGCCATGAAAAGAATTCCGATGACGATAGCCATTATAAATTCCATTACTCATCTCCTCCAATCGTTTGAATCATTGTAACGGCGGCACCAACAACAACGAGATATACACCGGCATCAAAGATCATTGCAGTATGAAGGGAAGTTGTCCCAAATAGAGGCAAAGTGAAATCATCGTATACATGTGTAAAAAATGGAACGTTGAAGAAAATTGAACCTGCAGCCGTTCCGAGTGAAAGTAGTAAACCGATAGCTGTCACAATCGTGAAGTTAAAAGGCAAAGCTCTTTGCACAGTTTTCAGGTCGAATGCTAAAAGCAGCAGAACAATTGCGCCAGTAGTGAGGAGTCCTCCTACGAAGCCTCCCCCTGGTGTGTAGTGTCCCGCAAAGAAAATATGAATTGAAAAAAGGAAAATGATGAAGAATACGAATTTTGTTGCCGTTTGCAAAATGACATCATTTGTTTTCATCCGTACTCTCCTCCTTTCTAGACAACTTTAGGCGGATCATAGCAATGACGGCGATTCCGACGATTGATAGAACGGTGATTTCAAATAATGTATCAAAACCACGATAATCAACGAGAATGACGTTGACGATATTCCCGCCCCCAGCTTCTGTAGCGACTGTATCTTTATAATACTGCGAAATTGATGGAATCAGTTTTTGTGAATGGGCTGATAGAGCTACCAAAGTTACTGTAATCCCTACACCGGCAGCTATAATCGCATTTCCTACCTTGTTGGGCTTTGTTTGTCCATGGTTATTAAGCGACGGCAAATGTTTATAGGCCAACAGGAACAGTGCGACTGAGATGGTTTCAATTACGAGTTGTGTAAGCGCTAAATCCGGTGCTTTAAACAGAACAAAGAATAATGCAACCGAATATCCGACTGCGCCGAGTGCGATAATTGCCGACAGCCTCGTCTTGGCTAGAAGAACCATACTAACCGCCAGAACTAAGATAACCGCAGTCAGGATTCCATATAAGGTTACCGGTGCAAAACTATTCATATCTAAGACGAATGCTTCTTTGATAAAGAGCGTTGCCGATGTTATGGCAGCGATAAAAGCAAACATATAAATCAAATACGTACGGATTAACCCAGTCATGTAGAAACGAGAAAGACGGTTCATTCCGCCTTCACTAAATAACATGGCTGAATCATAAAGTGCATTTATTGACAAATACTCCGGTTGAATGTCATATAACTTGTGCCATCTTTTCATTGTCAAGAAGAGAACGAGGCCTACTCCGACAAGTGAAATCGTCATCCATAGCTCAGGAGCGGCGATGCCATGCCAAGCCGCAACATGTACTGCAACTTCAGAAGGATGGCCATACAAACCAGGTTGGACAGCTATCACAGCTGGCTTAACCAACCATTTCCCAATCAAATTCGGGATAAAGAAGATAGTAACAACGAGTATAGCTAGAATGACAGGAGCTACAAGCATGCCAAAAGGTGCTTCATGCGGTTTTTTCGGAAGGTGTTCACTTTTTTGTTGTCCAGTGAATGTCTTAAAAACAAAGTAGAAGCTGTAAACGAATGTGAACACACTAGCAATCCAAGCGATAACCGGGAAGATAATTCCCCAAGTTGCAAAGTCGAACAGTTCAAAATGACGAATGGCGAGCATTGATTGAAGGAACATTTCTTTACTCAGGAAGCCTCCGAATGGGGGCAATCCTGCCATCGACATAGACCCGATGAATGCCACTGTGAAACTGACGGGCATGATGCTCATTAATCCGCCAAGTTTACGAATATCGCGGGTACCGGTTTCATGGTCGACAATACCTGCAACCATGAACAAGCTTCCTTTGAAGACAGCATGGTTAATCAGATGAAAGATTGCTGCGAATGTTGCGAATTTTAAAATTGGATCATCTGAGTGGTAGGCAAGTGCACCTGCACCGAGCAAGGACATGATAAGTCCAAGTTGACTAATTGTCGAAAAAGCAAGGATCGCTTTCAAATCGGTCTGTTTCACTGCAAAAAGAGAGCCCCAGAACAATGTTAGAAGGCCGATGCCAGTAACAAGCCAAATCCAAACTTCAGAAACTGCGAAGATAGGAGTGAACCGAGCGACAAGGTAAAGGCCTGCTTTTACCATGGTTGCAGAGTGCAGATATGCACTTACCGGGGTAGGCGCTTCCATCGCATCGGGCAACCAGATGTGGAACGGGAACTGTGCTGATTTCGTAAATGCGCCTAGTAAGACTAGAACGAGTGCCAGCGTGAAGTATTCATGTCCTACAAACGTGGAAGCATTTGCGATAAGTTCACGTATAGAAAACGTGTCGCCCATTATTCCGAGTAAGACAAATCCACCAAGCATCATTAAACCGCCAAATACGGTAATCATCATCGATTTTAATGCACCAAATCGAGAACGATCACGTGTATTCCAATAGCCAATTAGCAGGAATGATGAAATGGATGTCAACTCCCAAAATAAATAGAGGGAAATTACATTATCCGATTGCACGACTCCTAACATGGCGCTCATGAAAATAAGTAGAAAAACGTAAAAGTTGTTTAGTTTCTCCCGATTTTTATCGAGATAAAAAATGGAGTAGAGGACCACGAGTGCGCCAATACCTGTAATTAGCAAGGTGAACAGCAGGCTAAGCCCATCAATATACGATACGAACGAAATACCGAGCGATGGAATCCATTGAAGCTCTGATACAGCATGTCCGCCATCCATTGTTGTCTTGATAAATCCAATGTAATAAATGAAAAGGGCTACAGGAACTAGTAAAACGAACCAACCAGTATGTATATCTTTTAATTTCCTGAATAGGAAAGGTACAAATAAGGCTGCCACAATAGGCAGAAAAATCAGCAATACGAAATTCAAGAAAATTCTCCTTCCTGATGATTGAAACATAACTTTCTGCAATGTTATAAAGTATAACGTATATTGGGGGTATTTGCATTGAACATTTCCGCACCTTATTGCATCTTTCGACTCTCTTCTTATATTATAGAGTTGAAGAAAGAGAACTACTTTTGAGGTGTAAAATGAAAAATCCATACATATACGGTTATTTGCCTTTCTTTACAATTGTGCTCTTCAGTTTAACATTCGGTGTTTATACAGTAGGCGTGTCTGTTGAGCTGTTCAAAGGAATTGGTCTGTACGCAGGCATGAGAGAATTCCTAACGGATATACAGTTACGTATTTTCTTACTGGTCATCTATACATTATTATTTTTTATGGTATTTTCCGCGTTAAAGTTAATTGCGGAGACAATTCACGAAACAGCAATGCTGTTCTTTTCAAAAGACGTATTGGGAGAATCGTATAGCCAAGCCCGAGGAGGTAATGTCATTTACTTTTTCGGGGCACTTGCATCAGTTTTTGGTATCAATTCAGTCGTACTATTAGGGATAGTGTTTTTACTGACGACTTTCATTTACTTTGTCTATGTCGTTTACAAGTTAAGCAGATACATGACAATTGTCAGCACGATTGGACTTATTATTTTTGAAATAACATTATGGTGTGTTCTCATCTCAACAATTATCTATATTTTGTTGAAACTCTATACAGGAGTTATCGCAAGCTTGCCGTTCATAGGCGAAAAAATAGACTAGCCATTTGGTGAAGGGCTAGTCTCGGAGTAACGCTGAAAATATCTGGAGATGCAGTTTTTGGTCACTCACATTTTTAACTGACTGCGGAATATCATAGCCGACCCAGACAGCCGTTGTATAGGTATCGTTCATGCCGCCAACCCATAAATCTTTATAATGATCCGTTGTTCCAGTTTTTGCACCAGTATACGCTGTGTTATAGCTGATGCCGCGCCCCGTTCCATTTAATACGACATCCTGCATCAAGTCACGAACTATTTTAACTGTAGAAGGGGACCAGACATCGCTCTTAACTTCCGGCCATTGATAAAGAATAGTACCCTTTCTATCCTTCACTGCACGAATCGCATGGACAGGTGAATACGTCCCATTGATAAAACTGGAATAGGCACCTGCCAGTTCAATAGGTGTCACACCTTTTGAAAAACCGCCGAGTGCGGCTGAATAGTTCATATCTCGTTTTGTAACGGATTTAAATCCAAAGGGTTCTATAAAACCGAATGCATCTTCAATTCCAACCATCTGAAATAACCTAACGGCTGCCGTGTTATGACTCTGTCGGAATGCCTCTTTGACCGTTACACCGCCATAGACAAAACCGCCAATATTTGTTGGACAGTACGAGCCGATGCATATATTTCCGCTATTGATGGGCATATTTTCAGTATAGGGACCACTTTCAAATAGCGGGGCATAGACTAGAAGCGGTTTGATGGCGGAACCTGGTTGTCTGACTGCCTGATAAGCACGATGGAAGTCAAACTTTTTATAGTCGACCCCGGCAAAAATACTGACGACTTCTCGTGTGTCATTGTCGATAACAGCAGACCCAGCTTCTACACCAACGGGTTTTAAAATCGCGGAAATTGTCTGTTCATCGCGCAACTGTTTTTTTGAATCAAGGGCTGTTTCAATAATGAGTCCGTCTGATAAAATCTCAGCGGTACGCTGTTTCATTAACGCTTCAAGTGCATTTTTTTCTGCATCACTTGAAGCGTTTGCTACTGCTTCTGACAAACCTTCTGATTGCGCTATAAGATTAGTAAGTTCAGCAAGGACATATGTACTGTATGCGGGGAAGGCATTCATTTTTTGTTTTAGGTTTAATTGAACGCTCGTATTTTTATATCGTTCAGCTTCATCGGCAGTAATGCTCCGAGCCTTTACTAAGACAGAAAGAAGACGTTCCTGTCTAGTTTTAGTCTGATCGAAATGCTTTATAGGATCATACATACTTGGGTTATTCGGAATCGCTGCGAGAAAGGCAAGTTCAGCTTCATTCAGCTCATTTAGAGATTTGCTAAAGTAGTATGTTGCGGCGGCACTAATTCCGTAGACTTGATTGCCGAAATACATTTCATTCAAATACATTTCTAAGATTTCATCTTTTGATGATTGTTTTTCTAGTTCAGCTGCATAGATAAGTTCAGTCAGCTTTCGTTCATAAGTCTTCTCTGTGGATAAAAAGCGCATTCGCACGACTTGTTGTGTAATGGTAGATGCTCCCTGTCTGATATCGTCAGTCACTGTGTTAACAGCAAAAGCACGCACGATTGCTGCAATATCATATCCGCGGTGCTCGTAGAAACCTGAGTCTTCACTTTCGAGAAAAAGTTGGCGAACGAATAGTGGAATGGTTGATAGTGGGACAGGGTCGCGCCACTCTATGTATTCCTCCGCAAAAATTACACCGTTGCGATCCTTCAGTGCTAAGGGATTGTTACTCGTTGGGGGGGACAGCTCAATGGATTGATCTATCTGTTCTTTGAAAGACTGTGCACTTTTCAATTCGACCGCAATCTCTTTTTGAACAATGAGTAGCAAGGGAATCGTGAGAAGGATAAATATGAAACCGATAAATTGCTTCAATGTCTTTGAGCTCCGTTCAAAAATCATATAATAACAAAAATATAGCACACTACGGATATCGAAGTGTGCGAATTTTTAAGGATGTATTCGTTTTTCTTCAGATGCTAGGAAATCCTCAAAGTCCTGAACGGGTTTTCGTTTGGCATAATAGAGAAATGCGAAACCTAGCAAGAATAGAACGCCGGTGACCAGGAAGACGGAAGAAATACCAATATATCCACTGATAATCCCACCGAACATTGGACCGATAATATTCCCAAGAAAACGGAAGCTCGTATTATAACCCATGACTTCACCTTGAATGTCGATGGGTGCTTCGCGTCTAACCAGTGCAGTCGTTATGGGAATCATTCCACCAAGTGCTATTCCGAACAGCAGCCGCCAGAAAATAAGCTGCCATAGCTCTGTCACGAAAGCTTGGGGTATGATAAAGACGAATGATAAAATCAGCAAAACTGAAAGAACCTTTTCATAGCCGATATCGTCGCCGAGCTTACCCCAGCGCCGTGCAAATAGGAGATTACCAACCCCTGCTGCACTGAAGGTGATACCGGCGAGGAACGCCACATCTTTCGCATCTGTCAGATGTGAAACATATAAAGAAAGAAGTGGCTGGATACTGAAGTTTCCGATCTGGATAAGTGCTGTTACAATCATGACATTTAACATAAGTCTGTGATGCAGAAGACCACTTATTATTGACTTTCTGGAGTATTGAATTGCTTTCGGATTTTTAATCCGCTTCTGTTCTTTAATCCCGAATAGGACAATAAGTGCAGCGGCGATAACGGAGATGGACGTAATGATAAAGGTGTACTGAAAGCCGAAAGTATCCGCAAGTAACCCCCCGAAAACTGGACCAAATAACGTTCCTGTAACACTGCCCATCTGTAGCGTACCGAGCATTTTTCCAGCTTCTTTTTTTGCGGTCTGTGAAGAAATAAACGCAAGTGACGTAGGTATAAATCCAGTGACGAGCCCATTTAAAAGACGTAGGAGGAAAAATGCCTCAACGGAATCGACAAATCCCATTAAAAAAACGGATGTTGCAATGCCGAATCCGTTGATGAGAAGGATAGGCTTGAAACCATACTTATCGGCGACCCGTCCCCAAACGGGAGACATGATAAAAGCGGTAACAAATGTAGCGCCAAAGATTAAACCAGCCCATTTTTGAACATATGCATCGGAATGGTCACCGAATGTTTCAATATAGAGAGATAAAAAGGGCATAATCATCGTCATGGTTCCAGCAACGAGCACGTTCGAAATCCAGATGATGATAAAATTCCGTTTTTGCACGTCCATATGAAAACCTTCTTTCTGCGTCGTGCCTTTAGATTAAGTATAAAACAGTTCGGTAAACGAAGGAAGTTTCATGCTTATTTATCGAAATAGAAGATATGATATGATAAACTGATTCGGGGTGAATCATAATGAGGAAAATAATTTTCTCCCTTCTAACAATTTCTATCAGTCTCTTACTATTAGCCGCTTGCGGAAATAGTGCTACAGAGAACGAGAAACAAGAAGATGAAGTGCCTGTTGGTAAAACGCCAGCGGAAAAAAATAATACTAAGAACTTAGAGGAGGCAACAACAATGTATCCACAATTATCGAATGAAGTAGCAGCAAACGAGGCGCTCGTTGTTATGAACACAACTATGGGGCCAATCAAAATCAAGCTTTTTCCTGAACAAGCACCAAAAACAGTTGAAAACTTCTTGACACATGCAGAAAACGGTTACTACAACGGCATTATCTTCCACCGCGTTATCGAAGATTTCATGATTCAAGGTGGAGATCCAACAGGTACAGGTATGGGCGGAGCTAGTATCTACGGCGATTCCTTCGAAGACGAATTCTCTGAAGAACTATTCAACCTAAAAGGAGCTCTTTCGATGGCAAACGCTGGTCCTGGTACAAATGGCAGCCAGTTCTTCATTGTTCATGCATCACAAGCTCCAGGTACAGTTGAACAAATGACAAAAGGCGGATGGCCTGCTGATATTGCACAAGCATACAGCGAAATGGGCGGAACACCTCACCTAGACCAAAAACATACGGTATTTGGCCAAGTTATCGAAGGCATGGATGTTGTCGATGCCATTGCAAAAGTTAAAAAAGGCCGTCAAGACAAACCAGTTGAAGATATTTCAATTGAATCTATCGAAATTCTTCAAAAATAATTTTGATTATGTGAAATTAATAAGGTAAGGAAGTGGATGGAAGTGAACGCTCTATTAATGCCGTTCCTTTACTTTCCGGAAGATAAATCAGAATACATCCCGGCTGCGTTATCGTTTGTAGCCTTCATGGTTCTCATGTTTTTCGCTTTTAGGTGGATTCGAAAAAATTCGAAGAAACAGGAATTGGAAACAAAAGAACTTGAAGAACGCATTTTGCGAGAACGCCGCGAAGCGAAAGAGAAACAGCATCCTCCCAACTGAGGATGCTGTTTTTTTGTTGAAATGAGTAATCTCTCATTACAACTATCTCAATCACTCAATGCAGTGATAAAGCGATTGACGCCATCTTTGACAACTGACAATGGTGTTGCCATATTCATACGGAGAAATCCACGTCCAGCCTCTCCGTACTTCGATCCAGGTTCGAGCGCAAGCTTCCCTTTATTCAAAAGCTTGTCCATTATTTCTTTTTCTGAAAATCCAGTACCACGGAAATCAATCCAAAGAAGATATGTCGCATGCGGTTTAGCTATTTTTAAACCAGGAATTGCTTTTGTTAATTCAAGAATTGCATAATCCATATTGTGTGAAATTATTTCCAACAGCTCCGTCAGCCAAGGTCCGCCTTCCTTGTATGCTGCAGTTAAAGCGACACTTGCGAATGAATTCAATCCCATCTGGCCGTGTGCCATGGCATTTAGTGAAAGCTTTCCTCTCACATCTTCATCCGTCGCAATCATTACAGCAGCTTGAATTCCGGCAAGGTTAAACGTTTTCGTAGGTGCAACACATGTTATGATAAGTCCGGCTTCTTCGCCAGCAACGGCAGCCAGTGGAATATGCTTATGTCCTGAGAAAACAAGGTCTGAGTGTATTTCATCCGATAAAATCAGTACATTGTATTTTGTACAGAGTCGCACCATTTCTTTCAGTTCGGCTTCTGTCCAGACGATGCCGCCAGGGTTATGCGGATTACATAAGATGAATAGTTTTACATCTTGCTGAAGGCTTTTCTCGAATTCTTCAAAATCGATGGAGTAAACGCCTTCCACTTCATTCATGATACATTCGACCAGGTTCCGTTCTTGACGTTTGGGAAGTTGGAAGAACGGCGGATAGACGGGGGAAGTGACTAGGATTCCGTCACCCGGATTTGTAAACGTTTCAATTACTGAAGCGATGGCTGGAATAACACCTTGATGGAATAACATCCATTCGTTTTTTGTTTCCCAACCATGACGTTCAGAAAGCCATGAGCTAACTGCATCTTTACATTCATCGTGAATGTAAGAATAGCCGAATACGGCATGGTCGAGTCGTTCTTTCATGGCATTTACGACAACTTCAGGAGCGGCAAAATCCATATCCGCGACCCACATCGGTAAAATATCGGATGCATCTTCAATACCATAGACTACTTCCATTAAGTCCCATTTTGCAGAACGTGTTTTACGTCGTTCAATCACAAGATCAAAGTTATTCATGGAAATCCCTCTTTTCTTTTTTCTTTTCTATGTTATCATAGTCTAAAATAATGAGAAAAATTAGGTGACTCATCGTGCATACAATTGAAATGAATAAAAAGGCTGTTGCACTTCTTGAACAATGGGACCCATTCGAAGTCGGTCCAAAAGCGTATTCACTTGAAATTGTCGATATCGTAGCGGATTTACACCGACTTGATCATCCTACGGACCTTGCAAAGCGAATTCGGGAAGTTTATGAACATACCTATGAGCAATGGATTCCGATTGAAAACTGTGTGCAAATTTCTTATAAGTTGCTAGCGATTAAATACGAGGCGAAATGTATCGTCTAACCTGTAGAGCTGTACCCGCATTCAAATGGGTATGGCTTATTTTTATCTTTATTCAGCATTCATCTCTCACCTTCATAGGTGGGAGATGAATGTAGTTTTGTTTTCCTGTTCAGTGGGTGTCCAAAAGCCCGCTGAATAAGGAGGAATGAAGTTCAATTCCTCCCTGATAAAGCCTCCGGCGGATGTCACAGATTTTGAAAGGAGTCAATCGAGCAAGCTCGATTCAAAAATCTGGACGCAATTACGCCGAGGCGTAATTGATATAGTAAAACACCTTCGGATAATGAAACAAATTTCAATACAGGATAATCTTTGATATAATTGAAATAATTAGAATTATGTACCGGAGGGGTGCCTGTGGAAGATGCCGAGTTGAGTCAAAAGGTGAGGGCTGGCGACATTGACGCTTTTGAACAATGGATGGACATCTATTCAGGAGACATTGAGCGTTTCGCCATACAGTATGGCTGTCCGTTAAAACAAGCGGTGGATGTAACGGGAGAAACATTTAGGAACTTTCACAATCAGCTAGAATCCCATGACTTTGAAAAGCCGCTTATTGAGACTTTATATAAACATGCAGTAAATATTCTATCAAATACGCGACTAGCCAATACACCGAATGAGCCGATATTTCTATTTGAAGAGGATCAGGAATTGCATAACAAGATTGTTATGTTTGAAATAGATAGGAAAGTACCGTTTATTCTCTCGAAATTTCATCACCTGGATGATGTAAGCATTGCAGCAATTTTGGATACTACTGATGAAACAATTGAACAAGCTATTGCGGAAGCATTTTACGACCTGGAAATCGCGTCGCTAAAAAAGAGGCTTGAATTCCTTACTAAATCGTATGGACGATTAAAAACTACATTTATAAAAGAACAGGTTTTTGAAGAGTCGCAGAAGGTAGTTCAGACGACTGGGAAAGCGGCACAATCGATTTCAAAGAAGGCTATGATTTCTTGGAGTGTGGGAGTCCTTGTCCTTCTATCACTGCTGATTGTTCCTGTTGTGACAAGTGAGGAATATAAAAAGGCTGCCGCCGAAAAATATATTGAACGGCTAAAGGCATCATTTGAGAAAGAAGTCGGAAATCGCTACACCGAACTGGGTCTGACTGAACCGACTGTAGGCAGCGAGGCATTTAACCATGTTTTTTATGGGGAGAAAGAACGAGCCGATTTTGAGTCTATGATCGCTCGGTACGAAGGTGTTATGAGTAACACTGGTACCTTGAATAAGAAGAAGGTAGAAGAAGAGTATGGGGAAATAATCAAGTCATTGGAATTGCCATCTGAGATGACTAAACGGTTATTTAAAAAATCGCTTGCAGACGACTTGGAAAAGAGCAATGAATTTATGTTAGATTATTTGGAAAAGATTTACCTAATTCAACAATCCTATTTCGCGATTCTCTACAAACACGAACAGATTATCGAGGATGCAGTAGATAACGGAATCATAGATATTGAAGGATTCATGAAACAAAAGGATACATATCCTGAAGATTTACAGTTTGCCTTGGATGGCATGATTAAGCAAAATATGTATCCGGTGTCTATAAAAAACTGGGCGCCTATTGCTCCTGTATTTAAAAAGAATGAACATAGCGCTAAAATTAGATCCTCTATCCACCCCGATCTTAGCGGCTATTTGACGGGTTTGGAAGCGACGCCGTTGGTTATGTATCCGGGTCTTGTGCATCCGCTAGAAGACTCAATCGACTATTTACTAGAAATAGAAAAAACGTTATTAGCCACAACGTTTACGGATGAAGTATTTCATAACCTGGGTTGGTCGTACAGTGAACTTTTTTACGAAATCATTGGGGGAACGGAGCCTGATCAGGTATTCGATACTAACGGTAAAGTGAAAATGGATTATCGAGCAGGATGGGAAAGAATCGCTAGTGCTGGAAAGAGTTCACCAGCAGCTTATCTCATGCAAACAATTAATTCAGAGATGAAAGCGACGGATTGGACGGAATCGAATAGTCACAGCCGATTAGAAGCCTACGATGTTCATCAAGCATTGGAACTTGCAAAATCCGGGAGACTCGATACGTTTAGCATGCAAGGATTCAGACAAAATGCATCTGGCTTTGAAAGTGTGTCTTTCCCCGATACCTTCTTCGAGGACTTAGTTAAAGAGACGTACCATTCATTTTCATCAAATTACGACCAATCCACACTGCAAGGAATCAGTCCATTGGTCATTATCGGGGTATACTTGTACGCAAATGAGCGAGAAGATTCCGAGACGATGTGGCAGCTTTACAGCACCAAAAATAATACGGCTACGCTCGAAGAATACACTGCTCAATGGAGTCTAGTGGAAATAGCAATTGATAGCTACGATGGTCTGCATTTCAATAGTGACGGAGAAACAACAGGTTCGATTGGATTTCAACAAGGAAATACGACAGTATATTTGGTTCAGATGGTTTTGGAAGATGAAACTGTATGGAGAATCAGTCATGCGGACTTAGATCTTTTACTGCACGAATTTGAGGATTAACATGTGTGGCAGTGTAATAAAGTTGAACCCTTTCAAGCTGTCGAATTTTTGCCCGGTCACTTCAAACATGATATAATTTTAAGTGGCCTTAAGGGCAGAATCGATACCAAAATAGATTGGGAGCTGTTTTACATGGCGCAAAAATTCGAAGCAGGAGAAGAGTTTTCCGGCAAAGTAACGGGTATCCAACCGTACGGTGCATTTGTAGCACTTGACAATGAAACACAAGGACTTGTCCACATCTCTGAAATTACGTATGGTTTTGTAAAAGATATCAATGAATTTCTAACTGTGGGGCAGGAAGTACAAGTAAAGGTACTAGAGGTCGACGAAGCTGCAGGAAAAATCAGCTTGTCCATTAGAGCTCTTCAAGAAGCACCGGCTACCATCCGAAAAGACGACCGTCCACGCAAATCATTGCAAGCACGCGTCGATGAAAGCGATGCAGACGGATTCAACTCACTGAAAGAAAAACTCCAAGACTGGATTGAAAAATCAGGGCAATGATAATGGAACGCAGCCTAAGAACGCCGCATCGTGCGGCAATAAAGAGGGATGAAGTTCAATCCCTCCCTGCTGGAAGGCTTGAAGATAAAGGCGTTCTTTGCCTTTATCAGCAAGACTGAAGCGACTCGAGGGGCTAGGCGCTGAAGCTAGACAGAAAAAATGAGGAAGGAGGCAAACATGCCTTCTCCCTCATTTTTTTAATTTCCTCAAACGATATTGTAAATTCTGTCTGCTCATGCCAAGTGCTTGTGCAGTTTTTGTGATGTTTTCATTATTGAGTTTCATCGCTTTTTTTAAATAATAGCCTTCCGCTTCACGCAAAAACTGATCAAGCGGCAACAACTCTTTATCTGACTGCACAATGAAGTCCGTAGCTTGCGTCGGTTCCTCGGTAATCTCTGAGCCCTTCATCCGGAAATGTAACGGTAGTAGATCATATGTAATGGCCATCTCAGTAGTGGCAATAGAAGAGATTTCATCCAGAAGAAATTCAAGTTCTCGCATATTTCCCGGCCAATCATATCCGAGGAATAAATCCTCAACTTCCACAGTAATCCCTTTAAGTGTAGAACCGTACCGTTCACTTCGACGCTCTAAATAAGCCAAAACGAAAGGTAATATATCCTCTTTCCGTTTTCTTAAAGGAGGAATTCGAATGGTGAAAGAAGCAAAGAAATAATACAAATCTTTCAATAAAGCCCCCGAAGCGATTAATTCCACTGGATCATCCCCGATACTCGCGATGAATTGCTTATTGCTGTAAGGGTTTTCTAATAGTATCGCTAGTAATTTCTGTTGCAGTGGAATGGACAGCAAATCGATTCTCTCGCAAAAAAGAGTTAATGGTTCTGGTACGTTCAAATCTTTACCTAAACGATCTAATGCTAGTGGATCTGAACTGTGGCAGAATAGGGTATAAAATAGTGTGTTGGAAGTAGAGCATTCATTATGCATACTCTCGGCGATAAGGTCTTTACCTGTTCCGGTTTCGCCGATTAAAAGTACAGGTAATTTTGCTCGAGCTGCTTTTTTTGCAGTAGTAATAACCACTTTCATAGAAGGTGAGGAAGCAATAATCTGATTGAATGTCACTGGAACACTATTTTTTCTAAACGGTTGAAGAATAAATCTTTCAAGTGCGGTAACGTCGCGGGCTAGTTCTACGGCTCCAATTAGAATTTCGTTGTCAAAAATCGGAAACGTGTCATTAATTGTTGTAATTTCGGTACCGTTCCTATTCCAGTAAGTCTGTTTTACATTTAATTGCTCTTTGCCACTTTGCAAAACTTTTAAAAGTGTACTTTCCTCCAGGTCAAAATTGAACAGCTCTAAAATTGACCGATCAGTGACATCTTCAAGTGCGAGTCCTTCAATTTCTTTCATCTTTTCATTATAGATGACAGTTCTTCCGATTTTATCAACTGCATGTATACCAGCCGCGGCGCGACTGACCGCAAACTGATAAAATGGGAAGAGTGAAATGTCGATATTCTTCAAAGTAATCACCTTCCAACTTCTATTTTAAAAAAAATAATGAATAATGCTTGATATCCGCAACAATCTTTTGCATTATTATATATGTAATCAAATACAAAGTGCAAATAAATTTTGCGTCCTACTACTGAAGAGGAGGAATAATATGATTCCGTATAAACATGAACCATTTACAGATTTCACAGTAGAAGAGAACAAACAAGCTTTTCTTGAGGGTATAAAAGTGGTTGAAGGTTATCTAGGACAGGATTATCCACTAATCATCGGTGGGGAACGCATCATGACTGAAGAAAAATTGGTTTCAACTAACCCTTCAAATAGAGAGCAAGTAATAGGTCGCGTTTCGAAAGCAAGCAAAGACCTTGCCGAAAAAGCAATGAAAGTTGCAGACGAAACATTCAGCACATGGAAAAAAGTGAAACCTGAATTCCGTGCTGACGTACTATTCAAAGCTGCTGCAATCATTCGTCGCCGTAAACACGAATTCTCAGCACTCCTTATGAAGGAAGCAGGAAAACCTTGGAATGAAGCAGATGCAGATACAGCTGAAGGAATCGATTTCATGGAATTCTATGCTCGCCAAATGCTAGATTTGAAAAATGGTATTCCTGTTGTAAGCCGTCCCGGTGAATACAACCGTTTTGACTACATCCCTCTTGGGGTGGGCGTAATCATCTCGCCATGGAACTTCGCTTTCGCAATCATGGCTGGAACAACAGTTGCTGCTTTAGTTACAGGAAATACTGTTCTTCTTAAACCAGCATCGACAACACCGGTTATTGCATACAAATTCATAGAAGTTCTCGAAGAAGCTGGAATGCCAGCGGGAGTTGTAAACTACATCCCTGGATCTGGTGCTGAGGTTGGCGACTACCTAGTTGATCATCCTAGAACACGTTTTGTTTCATTCACCGGTTCTCGTGAAGTAGGCTCACGTATCTATGAACGTGCAGCTAAGGTAAATAAAGGTCAAATTTGGTTGAAACGCGTTATCGCTGAAATGGGCGGAAAAGATACAATCGTTGTTGATA
The DNA here is from genome assembly GCF_056786535.1 of Sporosarcina sp. Y352. Lineage (NCBI taxonomy): Bacteria > Bacillati > Bacillota > Bacilli > Caryophanales > Caryophanaceae > Sporosarcina > Sporosarcina sp. Y352. The sequence continues at coordinate 7,849 of NZ_JBXCJE010000008.1, read as the reverse complement.
ACGAAGCTGACTTGGAACTTGCCGCACAATCAATTGTAAAATCAGCGTTCGGTTTTAGTGGGCAAAAATGTTCAGCTTGTTCACGAGCGATTATTCATGAGGACGTTTACGACCAAGTTGTCGCGCGCGTTGAGGGGTTGACAAAAGAATTGACGTATGGCGATCCAGAAGACAACTCAAACTTCACTGGTCCAGTAATCGATCAAGCTTCATTCGACAAAATCATGAGCTATATTGAAATTGGTAAAGAAGAAGGACGGATTGTCGCAGGCGGAACTGGAGACAGTTCTAAAGGATTCTTTGTTGCTCCAACAGTAATTGCGGACTTGGATCCAACAGGTCGTGTTATGCAAGAAGAAATCTTTGGTCCTGTTGTCGGCTTATCGAAAGCAAAAGACTTCACTGAGGCGATTGAATATGCCAACAATACAGACTATGGATTGACAGGCGCAGTCATTACGAATAACCGTTTCCATATTGAACAAGCTCGTGAAGATTTCCACGTAGGTAACCTTTACTTCAACCGTGGTTGCACAGGTGCAATCGTCGGTTACCAACCGTTTGGTGGGTTCAATATGTCAGGGACAGATTCAAAAGCCGGCGGTCCGGATTACTTGCAACTTCATATGCAAGGGCAAACAACGTCAGAAACACTATAAGAAAAGCTAAGGGCGCCCGCTAGACCCGAGCGGCTGGTGCCCGGAGCTAGACACAGATAAACAAGCCCATCTGCTGATTGGCCTGACTTACATAATCAAAGGAGGTAAATAAGTGTCAGTCTCAGAAAAAATAATTCTCAAAACGGAGAAATTTGGGGCAAATAATTACCATCCACTACCAATTGTTATTTCTGAAGCGCAAGGGGTTTGGGTAAAAAATCCGGAAGGCAATAAATACATGGATATGCTTTCTGCGTACTCAGCAGTAAATCAAGGCCATCGTCATCCGAAAATTATTCAAGCACTTAAAGACCAAGCCGATAAAGTTACACTTACGTCACGTGCTTTCCATAATGACCAACTTGGTACGTGGTATGAAAAAGTTTGTAAACTATCAGGTAAAGAAATGGCGCTTCCGATGAATACAGGCGCTGAAGCTGTTGAAACCGCTATTAAAGCGGCACGTCGTTGGGTTTATGATGTTAAAGGAGTAGCAGAAAATCAGGCAGAAATTATTGCATGCGAAGGAAACTTCCATGGCCGTACGATGTTAGCGGTCTCTTTATCATCAGACGCTGAATATAAACGCGGATTCGGTCCGATGCTATCAGGCATTAACCTTATTCCTTATGGTGATATCAAGGCACTTGAAGCTGCAATCACTCCGAATACAGCTGGATTCCTTATTGAACCGATTCAAGGTGAAGCAGGTATTATTATTCCCCCTGAAGGCTATATGAAAGCAGCGCGTGAGTTATGTAAAAAGAACAACGTCCTCTTTATAGCAGATGAAATTCAGGCCGGCCTATGCCGTACTGGTAAAATGTTTGCATGTGAATGGGAAGACATGGAACCAGATATGTACATCCTGGGTAAAGCACTAGGTGGAGGAGTATTCCCGATTTCTTGTGTGTTGGCTGACAAAGCAGTTCTCGGTGTATTCAATCCTGGATCACACGGATCGACTTTCGGTGGAAATCCTATGGCTTGCGCAGTATCCATTGCTTCTCTTGAAGTGTTGGAAGATGAACAATTGGCGAAACGCTCTCTCGAACTTGGAAATTACTTTATGGAAGAGTTAAAGAAAATTGATAATCCGACTATAAAATCAGTACGTGGGCGCGGATTATTCATCGGCGTTGAATTGAAAGAAGCTGCTCGTCCATACTGTGAAGAGCTAAAAGAACTCGGCTTGCTTTGTAAAGAGACGCACGATACAGTAATTCGATTTGCTCCACCGCTTATTATTACAAAAGAAGAACTCGAGTGGGCACTTGTTAGAATAAAAAAAGTTTTCAAAAAATAAATTTTTTGTCCAAATAAGTGTCTGATATGTTACAATATATGCATAGAAAAAATTATGAATCAAAGAGGCGAACCGTTAAATGAGTGAAAACTTGAATCTGTTTACGTCTACTCAAGAACTATATAAAGATGCACTTGATAAATTAGGCTACGATGAAGGAATGTACGAACTTTTAAAAGAACCACTTCGTATGGTTGAAGTGCGTATTCCAATTAAAATGGACGATGGCAAGGTTAAAGTTTTCACGGGTTTCCGTGGACAGCATAACGATGCAGTTGGACCGACAAAGGGCGGCGTTCGTTTCCATCCAGATGTGACGCTTGATGAAATTAGAGCACTGTCAATGTGGATGACGCTTAAAGCTGGTATTGTCGATTTGCCATATGGTGGAGGTAAAGGTGGAATTATCTGTGATCCCCGTGAAATGTCAATGGGTGAACTTGAACGCCTAAGCCGAGGTTATGTTCGTGCATTAAGCCAAGTAATGGGACCTAATAAAGATATTCCAGCACCTGATGTATTTACAAATGCTCAGATTATGGCATGGATGATGGATGAATATAGTCGTATTGATGAGTTCAATTCTCCTGGTTTCATTACAGGTAAACCGATTGTTCTTGGTGGATCACAAGGTCGTGACCGGGCAACTGCGGAAGGCGTAACGATTATTATCAATGAAGCGGCAAAACGTCGTGGAATCGATATGAAAGGTGCGAAAATTATTATTCAAGGTTTCGGGAATGCTGGAAGTTTCTTATCCAAATTCCTTCACGACGCAGGTGCAAAAGTAATCGGAATTTCCGATGCATACGGAGCGCTTCATGATCCGGATGGTTTAGATATCGATTATTTACTTGATCGTCGCGATAGCTTTGGAACAGTAACAACACTTTTCGATAACACAATAACAAATCAGGAATTGCTTGAACTTGATTGTGATATCCTAGTTCCAGCAGCAATTGAAAACCAAATTACTGAAAAAAATGCACATGATATCAAGGCTAAAATCGTTGTTGAAGCAGCGAACGGACCAACAACGAGTGAAGGAACGAGAATCCTTAAAGAACGTGGAATTCTCTTAGTACCTGATGTTCTTGCAAGTGCGGGAGGCGTAACAGTCTCTTACTTCGAGTGGGTCCAAAACAATATGGGGTACTACTGGACTGAAGAAGAAGTGCGTGAAAAAATGACGAAAAAAATGGTTGATGCATTTGATAACGTCTATGCAACTGCAGAAACCCGTAACATAGACATGCGTCTAGCAGCATATATGATTGGTGTACGTAAAACTGCAGAAGCATCACGTTTCCGTGGTTGGGCATAAGTTAAATATAAAAGGCATCTCCCGTTTTATTAAGCGGAAGATGCCTTTTATGATTTTCCCCAGTATCGTAACAATAGTGTTTTCATACGCACCCATTAGAATTGCAAACATGCTAATTGTTTTGGATAATGAAAAGAGTAGAAGGAGGTAATAAGATGAATGAATTCATATTTCACAATCCAACAAAGTTAATTTTCGGGAAAAACCAAATTCAAAAGTTAACGATAGAACTAACGAATTACGGGAATAGAGTGCTTGTTGTTTATGGCGGTGGCAGTATTAAGAAGAATGGCCTCTATGATGAAGTAATGACGATTTTACGTGAAAACAATAACGAAGTATATGAATTAGCGGGTGTGGATCCGAATCCGCGCGTTTCGACCGCGCGTAAAGGTGCAGCGATATGTAAAGAAAAAGATATTGACTTCATCCTAGCAGTTGGGGGCGGTTCAGTTATAGACTGTGTGAAATTGATTGCATCAGCCGCGAAATACGATGGTGACGCTTGGGATCTAGTCACGAAGAAAGCGTTAGCGGAAGACGCACTTCCATTTGGGACAGTTTTAACGCTTGCAGCAACGGGCTCAGAAATGAATGCAGGCTCTGTCATTACAAATGAAGAAACAGAAGAGAAATACGGATGGGGTGGTCCGTTCAATTTCCCGAAATTCTCAATTCTTGATCCGACATATACAATATCTGTTCCAAAAGACCAAACAATTTACGGTATTGTTGATATGATGTCACACGTATTTGAACAATACTTCAATAATGCTGAAAACACACCCGTACAAGATGAAATGTGCGAAGGCGTACTTCGCGCGATCATGGCTAATGGTCCGAAGTTGGTTGAAGATCTCACTAATTATGATTTGCGGGAAACGATTCTGTTTGCAGGGACTATGGCATTGAATGGTTTCCTTCAAATGGGATATCAAGGCGACTGGGCTACTCATGATATCGAACACGCTGTATCCGCAGTCTATGATATTCCGCATGCGGGTGGACTTGCGATTCTTTTCCCGCACTGGATGCGTCATAATGTTAAAAGTAATCCAACACGATTTGCTAAACTTGCAGTCAACGTATTTGGTGTCGAGCCGGAAGGGAAACCTGAAGAAGAAATTGCTTTTGAGGGAATTGAACGATTGAGAGCATTCTGGACCTCAATAGGTGCACCTGAAACACTTGCGTATTATAATATCGATGATTCCAAACTGGGATTAATGGCAGACAAGGCAACCATTAATGGGCCACTTGGGAAATTCAACAGGCTTGATAATGAAGATGTGCTTTCAATATTAAAAGCTTCATTGTAAGAAATATGAAAACGTCACGTTGGAGAAATCCATACGTGACGTTTTTTTGTGATTATTCCGGAAGTTTTGAATTAAACTGTTCCGAAGCTCCGTGTAAATTGGATCTCATCCATGTAGATTCAACACCATCATCTTCATCGAATGAAATGAGGACGTCTCTTACGCCTTTCTGATTTAGAACAATATCCATCAGCTTATCGCGCACATCATCGATATAAGCGAGGGTAAGAGTAGGCTCCACTTCAGCTACAATTTCAACATGAAGAAATTCTCCTTCTTTAATAACTTCAATTCGTTGAATATCTTTTACATCTGGATCAGCTGCAACAAGATGTGTAATGTGATGAAGCATTTCCTCATCGGTTTCTCCAATAGCTCCCCGTGCATTTTCTAGGAACACTTTGCCGACTACATAGAACATCATCATACCGATTAGGATGGATGCAATTCCTTCCGCTACAAGTAATCCTAGGAAATGGGCAATTAGTATAGCGGTAAATGCAAGAATTCCACCTAATGTTGCAACGAAATCCTCCATGAATACTAATTTCGTGGCAGGTTTGGCACGATTGAGATTACGGAACCCAAGAGTGATCGGTGCAAAACCGCCCTTAACAATGCCAGCTTCATGAAGAACTTCTTTACCTGCTTTATAGAGGACAATGCATTCAAGAATGATACTGATGCCCAGAACGGAAAGGTTGATAACTAAATTTCTAATTCCACCCGCTTCAGCTGGATCAATAACATGATGCCATCCACCTATAATTGCTTCATAAGACATAATTCCGACGATGATGACAGCACCAAGGCAAACTAAGTTGACTACCCGGCCAAATCCATTTGGATACTTTGGGGTAGGTGCTTTTTTAGACAAGGCCGAACCGATGAACACAAAAAATTGATTGGCTGCATCACCAAAGGAATGCATCATTTCAGCAAACATTGCAACGTTGCCTGTGAAGAAGAAGGCGGCAGCTTTTAAAAAGGCGATTATTGTATTAACGATGGCTGCCAGTAGGGAAGGTTTATTGCCATCTTTCAAAAGTCTTAATAGATTTCTCATAGTTTTCCTCCATTATGGAAATATTTCGATTTCAACCGATTCGATGTAATGTAGTGTCGTTAGTTCGATGTACAATAGGGAAGTTGCTTTTTTGGGAAGTGCTGAGAGTCGGAAATCTAGTTCGTGTCGGATTTGATTATCATTTACGATAATCTGCCGAATGCGTAAATTCTCGATGGTCATGCTCTCTGCCTTTAGATAAGTAATGAGATCTTCTATCTTCGACTTATCAGATAACACTACAATGAAAGCAGCCTCTTTTGTCCGTAGTCTTTTTGGTCCGAATTTTCCAAGAGCAGGAGCGATAACCTCGATAACAAACATCACACTAAGTACGGCGAACGCAGCTTCAATATAAAACCCTGCCCCAACAGCTATCCCAATACTTGCCGCACCCCAAATCATTGCCGCTGTCGTCAAACCGGTAATGTTGTCATTATCTCGTCGCAGAATAGCCCCTGCTCCAAGAAAGCCAATTCCGCTAACAATTTGTGCGGCAAGTCTAAGTGGGTCCATTGTTACGTTAATATCATCACGAGCTGGAACGAGATAAGCTGCTTCTATAGAGACGACTGTTAGAAGACAACTAAAAGTAGCGATGACGGCACTAGTTTTTAATCCGATCGGCTTCTTCTTTATTTCCCTTTCTACACCGATTACTAAACTTAATACTAAAGCAAACGTAATTTTAATCAAAACTTCAGGATACATTGCCTCGTTCGCAATCCAAGTCATGAGCCTTCCCCCTTAATGTCCTCTCTTTTTAACCATGTTATACTTATAATTATCTAATACCTTAAAAGTGTAAGAGGTAACCCATTTTATTGAAAGAGATGTGTTAGAAATGGAAAGACCTGCAATTCATCCCTATATTCCAATAATCATCGGTGTAATTTCCGTGGCACTTTCAGCAATATTTGTAAAACTTGCTTCAGCTGATGCGGGAGTTATTGCATTCTATAGAATGTTGTTCTCGGTTCTGATCATGTTGCCGCTCTTCTTAATGAAGTATAGGCATGAAGTTTTTACACTCAGCAAAAAGGATTGGACTTTTTCAGCAATAGCTGGGGTGTTCTTAGCGTTTCACTTCATATTATGGTTTGAATCTCTAAATTACACATCAGTTGCAAGCTCAACCGTACTTGTTACATTACAACCGATTTTTGCTTTTGCCGGAACGTACTTTATATTTAAAGAGAAACTTGGTTTCAAAACAATCTTATCCGCACTGATAGCTCTATCGGGAAGTGTAATTATCAGTTGGGGAGACTTTAAACTGAGCGGAACCGCTTTTTACGGAGATATGCTTGCATTGATTGCTTGCGCGCTTATCACCACCTATCTTTTATTCGGGCAAGATGTGCGTAAACGTCTTTCCCTTATTACTTATACGTTTGTTGTTTACTCGATTAGTACAATCACATTGTTTTTTTATGTGATTATCAAAGGAGAGTCGTTCGGGCCTTATCCCGGTTCTGATTGGTTCTGGTTTGTCATGTTAGCTCTAATTCCAAATTTGTTGGGACATACTCTTTTCAACTGGGCGCTCAAGTGGGTAAGTACCAATGTAATATCCATCGGAATTCTCTTTGAACCAGTTGGAGCAGCTATTCTGGCGTTCTATATCTTTAATGAAACATTATCAATGTCCCAAATAGCAGGCGGAATCATTGTCATAGCGGGGATTGTCCTGTTCGTAATAGACGGAAAAAAACTGCGGGAAAAATTCTTTTTCAAAAAGACTTGATTTATAGTGCTGACTTGTTGTATATTAATACATGTCCTCAGGGAGCGAGAAACAACGAGGGAAAAAGAAGTTAAAAAAAGTTGTTGACTCCTTCCAGAAGAAATGTTATATTAAGAAAGTCGCCATTACGACGACATCAAATGAAGTGTTTGAGAAACTTGATATTTTCTCTCACGAATGAACCTTGAAAACTGAACAGCAAAACATCAATGAGATATCGCGAGAGTGCTAACGCACTTGAGCAAAACGTTTCGAAGTAATTCGGTTTCGGTCGAGTGAAAAGAAACACACACAAGAATCTTCGGATTCAGAGGAGGAATTAATTCCTCCTTAAGTCAGCAAGAAATGAGCTATTCGATTTCTTTATGGAAAACTACTTCTTTATAGAAGTAGTTCTTATGGAGAGTTTGATCCTGGCTCAGGACGAA